>JAGVLI010000365.1 GCA_020054355.1 Planctomycetales bacterium
CGCCGCCCGTACCGGCCGGCTTGCTCTTGGGCAGCAGTTTTCGCTCGGCCAGCCCCCAGATGCTGCTGGCGATGAAATAGATGCACAGGCCGGCCGCTACCTTGTAAAACATGAAGCCGAAGAAGACCGTCATCCACTTCATCATCTTCATCTGCATTTCCTGCTGCTCGTCGGTGGGCGGCGGCGCCACCGCGATCTGATGCACCAGCATCAAGGCCACCGCGATGCAAGGCAGCAGGTTGAAATACGGCCCCAGGTAGAACATTTCGCCCAGGGCGGTGGGCACGCTGATCATCGGGATGCCCTCGCCCCACCAGACCAGCATGTCCGGAGCGGCCAGGTTGCGAATGCGGGGGAACCACGAGAACAACGGCTCCAAACGGAAGAAGATGCTTTCCTGCAAGGCGTAGTACAGCCCGAGGAACACCGGCATCTGCGCGAAGATCAACAGGCAGCCGCCCATGGCGCTGAGCGGATTGATGCCGTTCTCCATGTAAAGCTGATTCCGCGCCTGGTTGAGGGCCATCGGGTCGTCTTTGTATTTCTCCTGGAGCTTCTTCACCTCCGGAGCCAGCTTGCCCATCTTTTCCTGCATCTTCTGGTTGGCCATCGCTTGCCGGCGGCTGATGGGGAACATCAGGCCCCGCACCATCAAGGTGAGCATGATGATGTTCAGCCCGAAGACCGGCACCACCTGGTGCAGCCAGTACAGCAGCCAGTGCATCACGTTGGTGAACTTGATGACCAGCCAGGTCATGCCGATGGTATCGGCGAATTTGCCCATCATGCCGGGCGAATGGTGGTCGGTGAGGGTCCGCAGCTGGAGGGCATCCTCGTAGCGGTCCACGAGGTCGGCGGCGACGGCCCGGTCGCCCTTGAGGTAGTGCAGCAGCTTGACCTTTACCGGCCCGTGATAGAGCAGGTAGTGGTGCTCGACCGCTGGCCCCGGCTGACTGGGGCTGCCCGGTTCGAGCGGCAGCGGTTCGCTCATCAGGCGGACGGTGATGTCGTCGAGAAAGGGCTTCTCCGAGTTGGCCTTGCCCTCGTGCGTCGCCCGGACCGACTTGATGAAGTCGTCGCGGCCGCCGGGTTGATTCTCCTTTTCGGCGACCGCCACCACCGCCGCGAAGAATTGCACCGCCGCTCCCGCGTAGCGGATGGTGTCCTGTTCCCGCTTGCGCTCTTCACCGCCCAGCCAGTAAGCGATCTGCCGGCTGTCTTCCAGGTGCCGGTGCGCGCCGCCTTTCGGATCGGCCCAGCCGATCAGAGCGTTGCGATAGGTGTAGGTGTACCAGGCGCCTTCGATCGGCAGCCCCCGCGCCCCCGCCAGTTGATAACGGAAGCGGTGCTGGTCCGCCTTGTCCGCGATCAGGCTCTGCACCTTGATCGTCAGACCGACATGATAGTCCTTGCGGTTCAGGGTGAACGTCTTGGTGATGCGCACCCGGCCGCGGACGTCCGCCGTGAAGGAAACGTCATGCTGGTCGCTTCCCGGGTCGTTCTTGCGGGAAGCCACCCGCCAGGTGAGGTTGCCCAGCGTATCGACCGGGTACTCGGATTCAGCGGTCGGATAGTCGAACAGCTGGTAATGGTAAAGCCG
The DNA here is from genome assembly GCA_020054355.1 of Planctomycetales bacterium. Taxonomy (GTDB): domain Bacteria; phylum Planctomycetota; class Planctomycetia; order Gemmatales; family Gemmataceae; genus JAGVLI01. The sequence continues at coordinate 1,601 of JAGVLI010000365.1, forward strand.
GCCCGCTGGCGATCTGTCGTAGTCGATCTTGTGATCCGGCGGTTCCGTCAACTCGTGGCGCATCCGGATGCGCTGTTCCGGGACCAGTTCCAGCGGCATGGGCTTGGTCGGATCGCTCTCGTCGGGCACGGGCAGGCCGTAAATGTCGGCTTCCTGAAAATCATTCAGGACCACTTGGCGGACGGCCGCGCCCTCGTTGGTCAGCTTCACTTTCAGGAACCAGCCGGCTGCCCCGCCCAGTTCGATGACTTCGGGCTTCGGATCGGTTGAAGGCGCGGGCAGAGGGCGGGCCAGGAGCGCCGTTGCCAGTTCCTTCCCGATCCAGTCGGCAAAGGGCCACCGCTGAGGTTTCGGCAGGTAATCCCTCAGCGCTGCGAACTGGAGGGCCAGTGCCGCGGGCGATTCCGGGCTGCTGCCCGCCAGCGACACGACGGCCAAGGTACCAAGCGCCTGCTGCCGTTCGTTCGGCGGCCGATCGTTCGGCCAGGTTTTCAGCACCTGCGGCGGCGTGGGCGGTTTGGGCCGGTCCACGCGCGGATACATCCAGGCCATGAACAGCTGCCAGCCGACCAGGATGCCCACGCTCGCCAGGGTGAAAACCAACAAATTCTTGTTTTGCATGAGTGGTCGCCGACCTTGGACTTCGTCAAGCCGCGGAATCGATGCGGGCGGTGGCGCTGAACGGAACCCGAGCGCCGCATCGAACGCTCGCTGCCGCAGGCATTGCTTATGTTATCAACTGGCAATCGAAAGAAGAACCCAGGCATGTTCGCGCCAGTCCGCCTGGGGAAGCCGCGCTGGGCTTCCGCCCGAGGGACGTGCGGCAAGCGCTGCGTCAGGCCCTTCTTTCGGACCCACCGACCTCAGTTTGATTCGATCCGTGTCGACCTGCATTTGCAATTCCCGGACCTGGAACTCAGTACTGCCCCGCGGAGCAAGGGGTCCGAATTCCACCCCAACCGGCTGCTTGGAACCCGTCAGCGAAAGATGCCGGCCGGAGGTGTCAAGAAGGACGTACTCGATGCGCCTGCGTTTCAGGCTTGAGGCCCGGTGCGCACGGCGCGCTGGCCGGCGGCGTCAGGAAGCGGCCGAGCGCCTCGGCCAGCTCGACGGGATGGGTGAAAAGGGCATAGTGTCCACAGTGCGGCAATTCGACATGCACGCTGACCGGCAGTCCCTGCTGCAGAGTCTCCAGGCATCGCCCCGAAACCAGCGAATCCTGGTCGCCGCTGACCAGCAGCACCGGCTGGCGAATCTCCGGCAAGCACGAGCGCAGATCGACGCCGTGCAGCAACAGGGCACGACGGGCC
>JAGVLI010000816.1 GCA_020054355.1 Planctomycetales bacterium
CCTGGCCGCCGCCTACGCGGCATCCGGGGACTGCACGGCGGCGGTCTGATGGCAACAGCAGCCTCTGAAGTCCGCCCTGCGCTTCCGGACGGAGTAGCCGGTGTCCGGGACTGCTAAACCGCAAGCGGGGCGCGGCTTATTCGTGGTACGGCGGCCGGCCGTGGTTGCGTTCGCTGAACATTTCCACGCGCGGCAGCACCAGCTCGAACCAGTCGCCGAAATTCATCCGCACCGCGTCGCGATGGGTGCCTGCCTGGAAGACGATGTCGCCCGTCACATGCAGGTAGCCATCCATCAGGACATCGACTCCTTCCCAGTGTCGGAACGGCGGCAGCGCGCCATCCTCGCAATCCGGGAAATAGTCCTCGATTTCGTGCTGGGTCGCCAGCCGGACGAAGCCGGTGCCAAGGATATCCTTGACGCGGTCCAGGACGACGCGCCGGCTGGCAGGCAAGACCAGCACCACCGGGCGGTCGTCGGCCATGACTACCACCACTTTCGCGACCCGGTGGCCGCTGACATGCTCGCGGCGCGCGATGTCCTGCGCCGAGAAAGCGTCGCGGTGGTGGAGTTCCTCGTAAGTGACGCCGTGGTCTTCCAGTTCGTTCTTGATCCACGTTGCAGTGGCCATGATTCACCTCCGGAAGAATGTGAGCAGTCCGCCGCTGGGTGGCGCGGACTCTACGGCAGTTCGCACACGGGCACGTGCGAGGTCTCATCGATGTGTTCGATTTCCAGGCTGCCGCAGATCGGGCAGCGTTCCTCGGCGTCCACTTCGTGTTCGGTGTAGGTTTCCATGACCTCGAAAGTGTCGCCGCAGTTCTGACATTCATACTCGAAGTACGGCATGACAAATCCTCCCGGCGATCTGCCTGGGGGCCGGCAAGGAAGTGGCCGGCCCCGCGAGTCTCAGGCAGCCCAGTTTGAGAAGAGAAGGAAGGCCCGACGCCGGGCCTTCCGGCGAAGCCGATTGAGTGCGGCCCGAACTGCATCAGGTCCGCTGCAACTCGGGTTGGGACACGTCGGCCGAGGTTGCGGCAGGCACCTTCGCCGTCAGCACGGGGCAAGGCGCTTTACGCACGACTTGCTCGGCCACGCTGCCCATGACCAGGCGGGTGAGGCCCCGTCGGCCGTGGGTGCCCAGCACGATCAAGTCGCAGCCGGCCTCCTCGGCCGTCCGGACAATCTCGCTGGCGGGGTCTCCTTCTTCCAGGCGATACTCGACCTCCACCCCTGGCGGCGCGTGCAGGCGATGCAGTTGTTCCAGCACCGTGTCCCGATAGCTTTCGGGACCGACCACCAAGCCCACTTCACCGTAGACGATGGCGGCGGGCATGACGTGCAGGATCAACAGGCGCGCGCCGTGGTCCTGGGCCAGCGAGCAGGCCAGCCGGAACGAGTACTCCGAACGGGTGGAAAAATCGGTCGGATGCAGAATGGCGTGCAGCTGCAACATGACTTGCTCCTTCCCGGAAATGCGGTCCGCATGGACCCGGTTGAAGTCAAGTTTGTTTCGCGTCCCTGCAGGCACGTGGGCGGTGAGTGGTTGTTCGACAGCCCGATGGGGGTCGTCAGCGAGCGAGTCAAAAGAATTGAAAGGAAATGGACTACTGGTGATTATCGGCTTCTGGGGGTGGGATGTCAAGGATTATCCATCGGAATTCGCTGATGCGTTCGGGTGCAAGGCCGCGAGTGGCGACGATCGGGCATCCGAGACATGGCCGTGGTGCAGGATCAAGGGAAGGAAGACAGCGGCACGATAAGCGGAAACCGTGGCCGCGGGTTCTCGATGAGTTTGTCGTCGGACGTGATTAGCTCGCAGCCGTCGCGCTCGGCCAGCGCGACGTAGAGGCAGTCGTAGACGCCGAGTCCGGTGCGATGAGTTCCTGAAGGGCGTTCTGGAAATGGACGCGGATGCGGTCGGCTTTCGCGGAGTCGGCTTCGGCGACCGCCCATTTGAAAGCCACGCACGAATCCAGGCAATATTTCATTCGGAGTCGCGGAGTTCACGGATGGCGGGAACGCCGATGTCGAGGACGCCGTGCTTTTGAAAAACCTCTTCGCGGAGGCGTTGCCCACGCTCCCGGATCCGCTGGGCCACGTCGGGGTCCAGTGGTTTTCCCGTAGTCATGCGCTCGATGACTGCCTGCGTGTCGGCTTCCATTTCCGGGGGCAGACCGAGGTCTTTGGTTTCGGTGGCCATAGCGCAATTCTCCTGAATTCCGAGGTACTGTCAATCCGGCAGTCATTCGCGCCGCCGCTTCCAGAAGCAGAGGCTGTCAAGGATTATCCGTCAGGAAATCGCTGATGCGTTGTCATCGGGCAATCTCGGGTTCGAGTCCATCGACGCCGAGAGCATTCGGGCCGCGCCAAGAAAAGGACGTCCAGCGGTGGAGGGCTACACCGTGTAGGACAACAGGCGGCATTTCTCGTTGTCGATGAACAACGGCAAAAGAGCGTCGTTATTTTCCCGCCAGGCTCGTTTCATCAACTCGATGTACGGCCTGTACTTGCCCAGGAGAGACGGGATTTGGTGAGCGTCGAACGCCTGTTGAATGGCAGGGAAGGGATTGGGAGAGATCCCGAGATTGGCAGCCTGGTCATCCCAGACCAGTTCCGCCCAGTCCAGCCACTTGGAGTGATAGTAGTTTCGGTAAATGAAATCGAAGAAGTCGATGACGATGTTACCGCTGCTGGACTGATCGCACGGGAAGCGTGGCTCACCGTCCTCGTAAACATGGATGTGCGGCCAGTGTTCCTTGAACATGGGGCCGATCCTGGCGCCGTGGTAGTCGAGTCGGAGATACTGGACTTCGTTCGATCCGCTGGCGTAGTAGGAATTCAAAGTCTTGTTGCGGACGATAATGGCCTGGGCACTGACATACGTGAGCTTCGTTTCCTCGACCCAGCGCACCGAAACGAAGCTGGCGAAGTTGTCTTCGATCGCGCAACGGTCGGGTTTCTTTCCGAAGTAAGTGTCTACACACCTACGAAACCAGTCGTGAAGCGATTCACTGCCAATCTGCTTAGGCGGTTTCAGTTAATTACTTCGTCCAGGCTCGGCGGCGGTATGTCGATGAACCACCGGCCCAGTCCCGGTAAGCGTTCCAGGTACTGTTCCAA
>JAGVLI010000450.1 GCA_020054355.1 Planctomycetales bacterium
GGGATCGGGATGGGCTGGCCGATGCAGCCGGTGAAGGGGCTGAATGCCTGGGCCTGGTTGGAAGCGAAGGCAAAAGCCGCCAGACTGAACGCGACGGCAGCGCCTTTCAACAGTGCGCGTCGAAAACTGAACATCGCAAAACTCCTCGAATGAAACACTGTGTAATCACCGGCGCACGGATTTCTGCGATCCATGCGCTTGCCCTGGCACCAGCTATTCCCCACTTCACAGGCAAGGCGGGAGGCGAAACGCCCGCTCCGGACCCTTTCAATTCTCGATCCCCTGGCCGGTCCTGTCAAGAAAATTGGCAGGTGCCGGGCCGTCGTTCGTCCGTCAACTTTCCATGCACGCGGACGGCAGCGATTCGCTTGGGTGAGGCGGTCCCACGGCCCGCCCCACCCAGGCGCGTCGCGGTTGCTACTTCTCGGATTTGGTTTCCTCAGTCTTCTTGTCCTTCGCCGGATCGAAGGCGGCGAACGGATTGGCTTCCGTGGAAGTGCTGCTGCTCGGATTGCTCATGCTCGTGTTGCTGAAGCTGCCGAAATAGGGGTTCATCTGGCTTTGCTGGACGTTAATGGCGGTAGCCAGGTTGTACAGCGCGTACAGATCGCTGTTGTGGGCCGAACTGTAGCTCTGCTGCGGGAAGAACCCACTATAGGTAGTGAACGGATTATGACTGGGGTAATTGTTGTAAGCCCAGTACGGGACCGAACTGCCGTAGCCGCCCCGGTTGGCGCCGTAGCCGGACAGAATGATCGATGTGATCACCGGTTGCGGTCCCTGCACGGTGATCTGGCCTGCGGGCACGCTGATTTGCAGCATCTGCCCCGGCGTCAGGGCCGGGATGATCCGGTCGATCGCGACCGGCGTGCCCGACTGCAAGAGTCGGACGTCCAGCGGCGCCGCCGCGATGAAGTTGAAGACGGGCTGACCGAGCATGTTCAGAGCGACCGCCTTGGGATTCGCGTTCACGCTCAAGCTGCCGTTGTTCATCAGGGGAATGATCTGCCGAGGCGGTAAGGGCGGTGGCACACGGAACTGGCCGGATGTGCGATCGGCCGTCGCCATCAAGCAACCAATTCCCAGCAGCATGCCAAGGGCGGAGCGACATTTCGACGAACTGCGCATGGAGGACTCCGTAGGCTAGAGAAATCGTTCACTTCCCCAGGCTTCACTGTCCTACAATTTCCCGCTCGAAGCCGCCGTATTCAGTAGTTCGCTTCTCTTCTGCCTGTTCCGGCGAGCGCTGCGCTGGGTCAACGGGCTGACAGGGCCTTCTGGTGGAAGTTGAGAATTCGTCCAATTGTCGAAATTCCGACTGCTCTCGTCAAGCAAAAAGCGTAAGCTGCGTTGACCTTTCCACTTCTAGCTGGCCGAGACGTGACGATCCGTTCGGTTGTATCACTGGCCAGGTGGTCCGCAGTCCTGGATGCCGCACGCACTGTCTCTGCTCTTTTTCCAGAAACGAAGCACGCGACGAAACTTGCGCAGTCTTTCCGGAAAAGCGACGGCAGCGCAACTGACATCTGGCAAGCCCGTTACGGCCAAGAGTGCGTCCACGAAGCGCTCGGCCTCGCGTTTCCTGGCGCATTGTCTGGGCATTGTTTGCTCGTGGGTCACGATTCCAGTCGTGACGAACTCCACGGTCTGTCACGATTGGAATCGTGACCCACGAGCAAGAAGTCACTGGATGAAACACTATGGCAGGTCAAGCGTTCCAGCCTGACAGTAGCGCCGGCGACAGGCTGCGCCGCCGACGTGGAACCTGACGGTGGCGGCACTCTCCGGCTGGAAAGCCTGACCAACAGGATTTGGTCGCCCAAGATTTTCCTTCAAATGGGCTTGACTTGCCGGCCTGAGTTGGTATGAACCGTGCCCTTTCCATAGCGACCATACAGCGTACCGACCGGCAAGCGGGTCAGCTTCCTGGCTGACGGGGCCGCCGTTCCGGGGGGGAAGACGGTATTCAGCCGGCGGGCCGAGGGCCTGCGTCATGGAGGAGATGGGGATTATGCGAACGAGGATCGGCTGGCTGGCGTTGGTGCTGATTGCAGGAATGGCGCAGGCGCCTGCGGCGGTATGGGGCCAAGAGGCGCCTGCTGCCGATCCGGTGCATCGACTCTTCGCCGGCGCTCTGCATCCGGCGGCACCCGAGACGGCGTTGGAACCTGAGCCGGGACCGCTCGCACCGGCGGACTATCTGGGTGATGGCCTTATTCCGGCGCCGCTGGCGCCGGTGGACTCGCTGCTGCCGCCGCGCGTAGCCCGCGGTCAGGAGGTGCCGCCTCCCGATCCGGTCTTCCCGGTGCCATTGTACAGCCCGCGCCCCGAACTGGGCGGGTTCTTCTTCGATATGGAATTCGTCTTCATGCGCCAGACGAATCCCATCAAGAACCAGACCATTGCCGTCCGCGGCTTCCAGAGCACGGATGGCTCGATCCCAGGCACGGTGCCTGGCCAATTCGTCGGCAGCGGTCTGGACGCCCTTAACGCCAAGCAGGCCAGCGGTCCGGGCACATTTGTCCCTGGCTATCGGTTCGGCCTGGGCTACCGGTTCCGCAATGGTGTGACCGCGGAACTCTGGTACCTGCACCTGTTCAATGCCCGTTTCCAGGCAGGCGCCACTCTGGCTCCGCCGCCCGGTCAGCTCGACCCGGCGCTGGCCAATACCTTCTTGTTCTCGCCCGTGTTCAACTTCCCCACCGACTTCGCCGGCCCGCTTGGCGTCGATGTCGCCGGCGGCGCCCCGCGGGCGGCCTATGGCATCTGGAACGCGGCCGAAGAGGAAATCATCAAGTTCGAGCAGCGACTCGACCGCTGGGAACTTCGCTTCCGCATCCCCATCTGGGAGACCGATTACGATCCGGTCCACAACCCGGATAAACTCGGCCTGCGTCTGTACGGCCTGTGCGGGTTCCGCCACACCTGGCTCTGGGAACGCTTCCAGTGGCGCGTGGTGGACCGCGATATCAACGGGGCGGCCGGCCCCGAGGACGTCGCCATCTACAGCAACGTGGTGTCGCAGCCCATGTACGGCGGCTTCCTCGGCTGGGGCTTCGAGAAGTACTTCGGCCACGGCGTCGCCTTGACCATGGACCTGACCGGCGTCGGCTATATCAACTTCGTCCGCGAGATCGCCCGCTACGAACGCGGCGACGAGCAGGTCGGCTCCAAGCGGGCCAATCGCGAGTACACCATCGCTCCGGAGCTGCAAGCCCACTTCAACCTGTGGTGGTACCCGATCGAGGGCATCCAGTTCCGCGTGGGCTACGACGTGATCGGCATCTTCAACACCATTGCCTCGCCCGAACCGGTGGACTTCAACTTCACCGCCCCGGCGCCCCGCTGGGAGCATAAGGCGGCCCGGCTGATCGACGGCTTCAACGTCGGCGTCGGCTTCATCTTCTAACCGCAGGCGTGCGGCGGGGTTTATCCCCGCCGTGGCCGCTGCCGGAAAAGCAACCACCAATCCTCCAGGCCGCGCGGCGGATGGCCACCCCATCCGCCGCGCGGCCTGTTTCCTTTTCCCATTTCCCCGCACTCTGATTGCCAACCCCCCCGGACTGGCTATAATTCCGACTTTGTAGGGCGACCGGCACCGTGACGCCGGCCGGGTCGAGTGATAGAAGGAGTGTTGCATGGCCGAAGACAAAGTCGAGCAGCGCGAATTCAACGTCCGGCAGATGCTGCCGTGGACCGAGCTGTTCCGGAGCTTCCAGGTCGCGCTCGATCCCAAGAAGCTCCTGCTGGCGGCCGGCGGCATCCTGGTGATGGCCCTCGGCTGGTGGTTGCTCGCTGCCGTGTTCGGCAGTTCCACCAAGCCGGAATGGGACGGGGGCAACTACAGCGACGAAAAGTTCGTGCATAAGGACGATGCCAACCCCGCCGAGGACGCCAAGCGCCGCGCCTGGGAAAAGTTCCGCGAAGACCGCGAGGAATGGAACATCACCTGGCGGGCGGCCGGCAACACCGACGTCTGGGAATATCGCGATGCCGGCGACCTCGCCTCGACGCCCGCCGAGTACGTGGCGATCAAGGACCCGCTCAATATCGTCATCAAGGAAATGCGGGCCAACAAGGAAACGCTGCGCAAGGTGACGTTGGGGGGCGAAACCTACACCGTTTCCCTGAAGCCCGCCGGCGCGCTGCGCACCCTGCCCTGGTACGAGGATCGCGGTCCCAATCCCTACCTGATGGTCACCGGCCAGGTCGGCAAGCCCTGGGAAACCGTGCAGACGGCCCGCAACCAGCAGCCGATGACCGTCGGCGAGTGGTTCCTGACCGAGCAGTTCCCGGTACTGATCGAGCCGCTGCGCAAGTTCCTGACCCCCGTGGTCCTGCTGCTCAACCCCAAGGCCGGCGCCCTCAACCGCTTCTACTTCCTGATCGTCATCCTCTGGACGCTGGCCGTCTGGGCGCTGTTCGGCGGCGCCATCACCCGCATGGCGTCCGTGCAGGTGGCCCGCAACGAAAAGGTCGGCCTGCGCGAAGCCGTCCGCTTTGTCTGGGCGCGCTACGCTTCCTTCCTTTCCGCCCCGCTCTTCCCGCTGCTGTTCATCGCCTTCATGGTGGTGCTGCTCAGCGTCTTCGGCGTCTTCTTCATGATCCCCTGGCTGGGCGACATCGTCGTGGCCGGCATCGGCTGGCCGTTGGTGCTGCTCGCCGGCGTGGCGATGGCCGTCGTCCTGGTCGGCCTGGTCGGCTGGCCGATGATGTACGCCACCATCAGCGCCGAGGGCAGCGACAGCTTCGACGCCATCAGCCGTTCCTACAGCTACGTCTATCAGAACCCCTGGAGCTACGCCTGGTACAGCGGCGTGGCCCTGGTTTATGGCGCCGTGGTCATCTTCTTCGTCGGCTTCATGGGTTCGATGGTTACATACATGGGCAAATGGGCGGTCAGCCAGACGCCGTTCATCGCCGCCGCCGACCGGGAACCGTCCTTCCTGTTCGTCTACGCGCCGCAGTCGTTCGGCTGGCGGACGCTGATGCTGCAAACCGCGACCGTGGACGGCGAACTGGTCGTCAAGGACGGCCGGATCGACGACAAGCCGGGCGGGGCCTACGAACGCTACGTCGGCAAGATGAAGTGGTGGAACAAGGCCGGCGCCGGCCTGGTGTCGGTCTGGCTCTACGGCTTCTTCCTGATGATCCTCGGCTTCGGCTACAGCTTCTTCTGGACCTCCAGCACGATCATCTACTTGCTGATGCGCCGCA
>JAGVLI010000403.1 GCA_020054355.1 Planctomycetales bacterium
CAGCCCGCCGCCCAGGCTGACGAGCAGGCTTTCCGTCATCACCAGGCCGAAGACGCGCCAGCCGGAGAAGCCGAGCGTTTGCAGGACGGCATGCTCGCGGGTGCGGTCTTGCACGGCCATCACCGTCGTCGTCGCCACCAGCGCCAGCACCAGGCCGACGCAGGCGTAACCCAAGTAATTGGCGAAACCGATCAGATCGACCAGGTCGCCGACGGCATTCGCCTGGAAGACGCCCTTGGGCCGGGTGTCGGTCTGCGTCGGCCCGCCGCGATACAGGTCATCGATCGCTTGGCAGACCGCATCGGGTTTCGTGCCTTCCTGCAACAGCACCTCGAACTGTGTCACCAGGCCGATCGAGTTCAGGCTCTTGGTGCGCTGTAGAAACGGCAGATGGCAGTAAAGGTTGTTTTCCTCGGCGGCCACCGGCGAGGAGTAGATGCCGCTGACCGTCACAATCACTTCGCCGACCGAAAACTTCTGACCGACCGTCAAGCCGCGCCGCCGGGCCAGTGATTGGCCCACCAGGGCACCATCCTGGCGCTTCTCGAATTCATCCCAGCTGCCGGTGTGGACTTGCAGGTTGCGGGCGGTACGCAGTTTCTCGGGCGGCAGACCGTGAAAGACGACCAGGTCGAGGCTGGCCCGGCAATTGTTCATGAAGAGCTGGATCGGCACCACGTCGGCAACGCCCGGCAGACGCTTGATCGAGCGTTCGTAGTCTTCCGGCAGCTTGCTCGTGAACGGGCAGAAGCGATTCGCCTGGAAAACGATCAGCGTGCGCTCGTTCTGCCGGTCGCGCGTCAGGCGGTCGAGGCCTTCCTGCACCGAGCCGACAAACGAGAAGACGAAGAGCGCCACAGCCGAGCCGCTGACGGTCAGCAGGGTGCGGGTGCGCTGCCGCCAGAGATTTTTCAGAATGTAGGGGATGAAGCGGAACATGTTCACGCCCTCCGCGTGGCCAGGAGTGCGGGGCGTTCCGGTTCGAGCAGCTCGCCCTTTTCGAGACGCAAACGCCGACTGGCGATGTTCGCCGCGTTCGGGTCGTGCGTCACCATCACCAGCGTGGTGGCCAGCTCGCTGTTGAGGCGTTGAAGCAGGTGCAGAATCTGCTCGGTGGTCTCGGCGTCGAGGTCGCCGGTCGGCTCATCCGCGACGACGATGACCGGATTGGCGACGATGGCGCGGGCGATGCCGATCCGCTGTTCCTGGCCGCCGGAGAGCTGCCGGGGATAATGCTCCGCCCGGTCGGTCAGCCCGACGGCTTCCAGGGCGACGGCGACGCGCTTGCGGCGCTCCGCGCGGGAAAGCGGCAGGAGCAGTAACGGCATCTCGACGTTTTCCCAGGCAGTCAGCACTGGAATCAGGTTGTAAAGCTGGAAGATGTAGCCGACGTTGGCCGAGCGCCAGTGGGCCAGCTGGGTGCGGGACAGCCGGCCGATGTCGGTGCCGTTGACGCTGAGTTGACCCCGCGTCGGCCGGTCGATGCCGGCGATCAGGTTCAGCAGCGTGCTCTTGCCGGAACCGCTGGCGCCCATCAGCGAAACGAAATCGCCCTTGTCGACATCGAGGTTGATGTCCTTGAGCGGCGTGATGACCTGCTCGCCCTTGCGGTATTCCTTGGTCAGGCTGCGGATTTCGACGAGGGGCCTGATGGTGCTCCGGAATTCGATTGGCGAGCGGCGGGCGTCAGCCTGCTGTTGTTTGGCATCAAAAACAGCGGGCTGACGCCCGCCGCGCGCCTCAATGCTTTCCTTCGTGTTCGCCTTGCAGGCGCTTCAGCTTCGGGGCCTTGTTGCCGCCGCGCGGTGCGTTGACGCCGAGCGTGGCGTCCTCGCCCGTGATGGCGATGCGCTGGCCGTCGGTCAGGCCGTCGCGGCCGCCGACGATCAGCTTGTCGGCGGCGTTCAGTCCTTCCAGCACTTCCACCTGATCGGCGTTGACCGCCCGGCCCAGCTTGACCGGCCGGTGGCGCGCAACCTTCGCCGTCTGATCGGCGATCCAGATTTTCGATTCGCCATCGACCAGTTGCCGGGGGACGAGCAGCCGCATGGCTTCCGTGACGCTCTCGGCCGCCTCGGCGCGGGGCGGCGCGATGAATGTCACCTGCACCAGCATGTCGGGCTTGAGCAGCGGCGGCGGGTTCTCGACGGCCACCTTCACTTGCAACGTGTTCTTCTGCACGTCCGCGATCGAGGTAGCGAACAGCACCTTGCCTAGCGCGGGAGCGCCCGGAAGGGCCGGCGATTCGATGCGCACGGGCTGGCCTGGCTGCACTTGCGGCAAGTCCTCGAAACGCACATCGGCCCGCACCTGGAGCAACTTGGGATCGTACAGGCTGATGATCGCGCCGCTTTCGTAACTGCCAGTCCCTTGGGTCATCAGCCGGCTGCCCGGCCGGGCGATCAACCCCAGCACCCGGCCGGCAATCGGAGCACGCACCGTCATCCGCTCCAGCCGGAGCCGGGAGGTATCGACCGCGACCTGGGCCTGCCAGGTGTGGATCAGCGCGGCGCGCATGCCGGCTTCGATGTCGGTCGGCGGCTCCGGCGTTCCCTTCTGCCAATCCGGCCCCTTGCGGAAGGCGTCGCGCATCCGTTGCAGCGTGGCAACCTCTCGCTCCAGCCGCTGCTTGCGGACTTTCAGCTCTTCGACCCTGGCCCGGGCCGCGATCAAGTCGCTCTCGGCACGCTGCACCGTGATGGTGGGAATCGTGCTCTCGGCGGTCTTCTTGCCGGCATCGTCGCTCTGGGCCAGCTTGAAGTTCGCTTCCGCCGCTTGCAGTTGAAACGGCAAATAGAGCAAGTCGGTTTCGGCCTTCGCCAGCAGCGTATCGGCTTCCGCTTCGCGCTGGCGATGGTCGGCCTCAGCGCCGATCAGGGCCAGCTTGGCGTCGGCCGCCACGAGCCGGGCTACCGGCTCCCCGGCCTTGACTTCCTGGCCTTCGACAGCGCGAGGCGGACGGATCAGTTCCGCGCAGTGAGAGGGAGGGAGCAGCAGAGAGGTTTCCACGAGCCGCGCTCCCAGGCTGGGCAGCAGGTCGGTGGAAAGCGAAAGCGATGCCAGGAAGCAAGGCACCTTGGCGATGCTGTACCAGCAGCAACCGAACGGGCAATTCGGTGCTTCGGGGCAGGTGGGGCAACAGGGCGCCTTCGGGGACTGTGGCAGCGCAGTCTGCCGCGTCGATGCAGCGTGCTCCCGGCAGCAGTCGCAGTGGACTTCGTCAACGAGCGAAGCGGCGGTGAAACAATCCGGCTGGTGACGGACCGAGGCGATCACCCACGGACAACGGACGGCCATGGCGCTGCCCGGCGTGTTGGCGATGAGAAACGCCAGCGCGCTCAGGATCGAGACCAGTCATTGCCGTTGCCGTTTCATGCGAAGGTTTGATGGTACGGAATCGTTGCACCCACGGCCCCACATTATCTTAGTCGTCATCCCTATGATAAACTCTGCGAGAAATTACGTCAATTCAGCGGGAGAATTGCAGTTTTTCGTTATGCCCGGTATGACCGGCCTTGGGAGAAATACTCATGGCGACGCGCGTTTGCTGGCTGGGACACGCCTGTGTGCTGGTGGAGAGCGATGGCCAGAACATCCTCATGGACCCGTTTTTCACGGGGAACCCGGCGACCACGATGAAGGCCGAGGAAGCCCAGGCGGATTACATTCTCGTCTCGCACGGCCACGGCGATCACGTCGGCGACGCGGTGCCAATCGCCCAGCGCACGGGCGCCACGGTCATCTCGAATTATGAAATCAGCGAGTGGTTCAAGGCCCAGGGACTGACCAAGGTCCACGGGCAGCAGCATGGCGGCGGGTTTCAGCATCCGTTCGGGCGGCTCAAGCTGACGCTGGCGTTCCACGGTTCGCAGCTGCCGGATGGCAGCTATGGCGGCAACCCCTGCGGCCTGCACCTGTTCCTGAACGATGGGACGAGAATCTACAACGCGGCGGATACGGGCCTGTTCGGCGACATGAAACTGATCGGCGAGGACGGTATCGACCTGGCGATCCTGCCCATCGGCGACAACTACACGATGGGACCGGCCGACTCGGTGCGAGCCGTGAAGTTATTGCAGCCGAAAAAGGTGCTGCCGATCCACTACAACACCTGGCCGCTGATCGCGCAGGATGCCGAGGCGTGGGCCAGGCAAGTCCGTAAGGAGACGCAGGCGGAGCCGATCGTGCTCAAGCCCGGCGAGTGGGTGAAGCTGTGAGACCTGACGCCGGCCGTTCGTGCCCGAAAAAGCTAGCGGCCACTAATCCTTATTGATTCTCATTGAGACTGGTGCGGGGGTGTCAGTGATATGAAATGAAACGAAACGGGGCCTCAGCTGACATGCGCACTAAGTGCGGTTACCTGACGCGAGCCTGCCAGATTGGGAAACAACTTGCCTTCAACGGTTCTGTCGCCTGTCATTTTGACGGTCGCGAGCAACTGCGAAGCGAGATCGAGCGTATTCTGAATCCTTTTGCTCGCACGAACTATCTACCTTGGGGAGAGTTACGACCCAATCGCCCCACGAAACCAGAGCGGCATTAGAGTTGCAGTCGAGTCAGGGAAAAGCTCCCATTAAGCGGTCCCGCCGGCTGCGGAAAGGAATAAAGAACATGGCAGAAGGTGAAAAAATCATCGGTATCGACCTGGGCACGACCAACTCCGTGGTTTCGGTCATGGAGGGCAGCGAGTCCAAGGTCATCGCCAACCAAGAAGGCAACCGCCTGACGCCCAGCGTGGTGGCGTTCACCGAGAAGGGCGACATCCTGGTGGGCGATCCGGCCAAGCGCCAGGCCATTACCAACCCGCGGCGGACCGTGTATTCGATCAAGCGCTTCATGGGCCGCCGCCACAAGGAAGTCGACGCGGAAGAAAAGCTGGTGCCGTACAAGGTGGTCGGCGACAGCAACGAACTGGTCAAGGTGGACATCAACGGCAAGCAGTACACGCCGCCGGAAATCTCCGCCATGATCCTGCGCAAGCTCAAGGAAGCCGCCGAGGCTTACCTGGGGCACAAGGTGCGCAAGGCGGTCATCACCGTGCCGGCGTACTTCAACGACGCCCAGCGGCAGGCGACCATCGACGCCGCCAAGATCGCTGGCTTCGACGATGAATGGGAAATCGAGGATCCCAAGACCGGCAAGAAGGTCAAGCAGCGGATGCGGATCATCAACGAGCCGACCGCCGCTTCGCTGGCCTACGGTCTGGACAAGAAAAAGAACGAGAAGATCGCGGTCTTCGACCTGGGCGGCGGTACGTTCGACATTTCCGTCCTCGACGTGGGCGACGGCGTCTTCGAGGTCAAGGGCGTCAACGGCGACACGCACCTGGGCGGCGACGACTTCGACCAGGTGCTGATCGACTGGATCGCCGACGAATTCAAGAAGGAGAACGGCGTCGATCTGCGCAAGGACCAGATGGCGCTGCAGCGGCTGAAGGAAGCCGCCGAGAGGGCCAAGAAGGACCTGTCGCAGTCCACGACGGCGGATATCAACTTGCCGTTCATCACGGCAGTGGATGGCACCCCGAAGCACTTGACGATGAACATCAGCCGGTCGCAGTTCGAGCGGTTGGTGGATCACTTGATCGAGCGCTGCCGGGGTCCGGTGATGAAGGCGCTGCAGGATTCGGGCTACAAGCCTGCTGAGATCGACGAAGTGGTCATGGTCGGCGGCATGACGCGCGTGCCCAAGGTGCAGGCGCTGGTCAAGGAGATCTTCGGCAAGGAAGGCCACAAGGGCGTCAACCCGGATGAAGTCGTCGCGGTGGGCGCGGCCATCCAGGGGGCGCAGCTCATGCTCGGCGGCAAGTCGGAAGTCTTGCTGCTCGACGTGACCCCGCTGTCGCTGGGCATCGAAACCCTCGGCGGCGTGCTGACCAAGCTGATCGAGCGCAACACGACGATTCCGACGACCAAAAAGCAGGTCTTCTCGACGGCCGAGGATAACCAGCCGGCGGTGACGGTGAAGGTCTTCCAGGGCGAAAGCCCGATCGCGGAGAGTGCCTCGAACCGACTGCTGGGCTTCTTCAACCTGGAAGGGATTCCGCCGGCGCCGCGGAACACGCCGCAGATCGAGGTCGCTTTCGACATCGATCACAACGGCATCCTGAACGTGTCGGCCAAGGACCTGGGCACCGGCAAGGAAGTCACCAAGCGCATCGAGAACTCCAGCGGCCTGAGCAAGGACGAAGTGGAGAAGATGCGCCGGGAAGCGGAATCCCACGCCGAGGACGACAAGAAGCGGCGCGAGCTGATCGACGAGAAGAACAAGGCCGATCAGATGGTCTATCAGATCGAGAAGCTCCTGCGCGACAACGCGGACAAGATCAACGAGTCCGACAAGGCGCCGATCCAGGCTGCCGTGGAAAAGACCAAGCAAGCGGCCAAGGGCGACGACCTGACGGCCATCCGCAGCGCGGTCACCGACCTGGAGCGTGCGGCCCACGCCATGAGCCAGCACTTGTACAGCAAAACAGGGCCAACGCCCGGCGCCGACGGAGCGGGTGCCAAGCCTTCGGGCGACGGCAAGAGCGGCAAGGACGACGTGATCGACGCCGAGTTTGAAGTGAAGAAGTAAGGATACAACAGCAAGACCAAGAATAGCTATCAGCGATTAGCTGTCAGCTATCAGTTGCTCGCTGATAGCTGACAGCTAATCGCTGATAGCTATTCTTCTTCTACAGCCACGCCGCGGCGCTATTTGCCCGCCGCCGCCTTCTTGGGCTCGACCCATTCCGGGCTGAGCAGGTGGATCTTCCGCAGGATTTTTTCGCGTTCCCGGCTGTCGGTGGCCAGCGCCAGCTTTCGCTTGAGCTTGAGCATCTTGCCCTTGCGATGATAACGGCGCCTCAGTTCGCTGCGTCGTTCGACCATTTCTTTCCTCGCTACTCGTTCTAAGATAAGTGGAAGTTCGCCTGCAATGTTGCCCGCCGGCTGCTCGCCGTGCAACGGAAAATTCCCCGGCGCCCGGGACCGAGTACATGATACAGCAGAAGGGGCCGCATGACAGCGCTTTGGCTGATCCTCGCGGGTGTGCTGCTGGCCGTGCTGGCGGTCGGACTGTTCTGGCGGCCGATGCGCTCCTTCGGCCGGGAAGTCCAGGTCGAGCGGGCGCGGGAACTGTTTCAGCTCCAACGCGAACGGCTGGAGGGCCAGTTTCAGAGCACGGTCGCCGAGAGCGGCAAGCCGCGCGGTCTCCGCTGGAAGCAGTGCCGATTCGAGCCATTTCTGGAGCTAGCGCGCGACCGGGCCAGCGGCCAGATCATCGGGCTGGTGGCCGTGAACATCCAGTTCGAGGCCATCGAGGGCGGCGACATGGAAGGCTTGGCGGCCGTCGATAATCTTCGCTACGCTTCCGCCGTCTTCTTTTTCAATCGCGGCCAGTGGCAGACCGCCGGCAAGACGGTCTTCAACATGAATCCCAAGGAAGCCCTGGTGCATTTCCAGCAGCAGTACGAGCCGATCGACGGCCAACGCTGAGGCCGTTTGCGGCTTTGCGATCCGGATACGCGCTTCGCGCCGAAAATATCAATTCCGCCGAGCCTAGCGAGTCCGTGCATGCCTGCCGTGACGGCTGGAGCGGTTCGCTCGATCCGGCAAGCCACCGATGATATTCCTTTCGAGCAGACAAATCCGGCAAACCGCGCGACAATGCGAACGGCGCTGGCTCGTGGTTCGCGTTCGCCTTCGAGGTTGCCATGACTGTGCATCGCAGGCCCGCCCTTCTGGCGCTCTTCCTGCTGCTGGGCTGCCTGGCCATGCTGTTGTTCGTTGCTTCGGCCGAGCCGCTCTGGGCGGGGCCGAAACCCGTGCCCGCGCGGACCGCACAGATCGTTTCGCCCGAACCGCCTCTGCCGGCGGCTCCAGGAAACATCATGGCGCCGCCCGGTTCGCCATGCCCGGTCGATCCGCCGATTCCAGTCGTCGGGCTGCGGGTCCGGGTGCCTGCCAGTGTTGGCCCGAACCAGGAGATCGAATACCGCATCGTCGTGGAAAACAGCGGGCAGGCCGACGCCCATCACGTGACCATACGCAATCCCGTGCCCAACAATGCCCGCTTCGTCCGCGCCCAGCCCGAGCCGAGCGTCCAGGGAGCGGAACTAGCCTGGAACCTCGGCACGCTCTCGGCCTGTGCCAGCCGGGAAATCGTCCTGGTGCTGGCCGCCACCGGCGCGGGCGACGTGCAGAACTGCGCCCGCGTGCAGTTCGAGCACGGCCAATGCACCTTGACGCGCATCATCCGGCCGCGCCTGGCCGTGCGGATTTGCGGCCCCACCCAAGCCGCGTTGAACGAAGTCCTGACCTATCAGATTGCCGTCTCCAATCGTGGAGAAGTCGAAGCGACCGGCGTCGGCCTGATCGAGAAGCTGCCGGACGGCTTGGAGCACGCCAGCGGCAAGAACACCCTGGCCTGGGATCTCGGCACCCTGGCGCCGGGCCAGTGCCGCACGGTCGAGTATCAGGTGACCGCGCGCAAGCCCGGACGCTACTGCATGCGGGTGG
>JAGVLI010000328.1 GCA_020054355.1 Planctomycetales bacterium
CTGAAGTACACTTCCGACGTGCCGGGCGGGTTGAAGGACGAAACGCCGCAAGCCCTTGAAATGAAAGGGGCCGGCGCTTCTCAGCACCGGCCCGCATCGTTCTGCACTAGCGAGGGCGACGGGACTCGAACCCGCAACCACCGGATCGACAGTCCGGTACTCTAACCAATTGAGCTACGCCCCCAAAACTCTATTTGTCTTCGTCTTACGTCGATTCCTTCTGCTAACCCACTTTTTGTTTGGCACCCACTATCCCTGCATCAAGTAAACAATCCGCCGAAATAACTTCCGTGCCAAAAACACCGAAGCCGCTGATGAACTGGGGCGCCGCCGCTCAAATCGGGAAGTCAATTCGCCGGAGATCCTAAGCGGCCACATTGACGCGGATGGCCGAACACAGTGACCCGCTTGTTCAGGGCAAGTCACCATGTCAGAATCCAATTCTATCACCGCCAACAAAGCTGGCAAGCCTGCAAAACCGTATCCCGATTTTCCTCTCTTTCCGCACGCCGCAGGCCGCTGGACCAAGAAGATGACGGGCCGCCCGTCCGTTTCGGCCCGGCCTTCAAGCGGCCCGCCAAAAAAGAGTGCTGCGCATCGACTGGGCCAAGAAGGGGCCGAAGGCTTTGCTCAAAAATGGCCGTGGTGCAAGGTGCCGGTGCCCTGGCCGCTGGCTGTCAGCGCCGAACGCTCGGCAACGAGCGTGGTGCCAGCTCCAATCCTCGCGGGAGGTTGCGCCGATTCGTTTCATGGCCGTCGTCCGGACGGCACCAGAGCGGGGGTGGCCTGAAAAGAAAGAATGAATCCCGCTTTGCCTTTTTCGTGCAAAGCCCCTTCGCGGCAATCGTTCCTGGCCGCCACTTGCTCGAAATGCCGTCAACAGAACTAGAAGCCGGGCAACACAGCCCAGGCGAATGCTCGCTGGCCGGTGCCGTCGATAGCGCTCACTTTGAACACCACTGATTCCTGGCCCGGCGGCACCGCGATGGATTTACTAATCCGCGTTTCTCCGGCTTTCAGCTGTGGATCGCCGAACCACTCCCGCACGAATGCCGTCGCGGCTTCAGGTCGGTAATTCGTGTCGTCAGCGCGGCATTCTCCTGGCATCATCTTCTCCCAGGCAACGGCTTCGAGAGTCACGTCGGCCGCGTGAGCCTGCAACAGCAGGCGATAGCCGCCCGACTGCGCCCGGACTTGCAAACTCAGCCGGGCGGCTCCCTGCGGCAGGGGCATCAACGTCGCTTGCAGTTCGGCCTTCGTTTCCGCGCTGATGCTGACTTTCACGGCCTGGTCTGGCAGCGAGTGCAGCAGGAAGTACGCGGCGCTGGTCCCCGTCAGCGCGCATTCGCGGTCAACGCAGCCCGCGAGTTCGGTCATTCGGGGACCGCACAGCAAACGCTCGGCTGGCCGGGCGGACGGCAGCTTTCCACCAGCCAGTTCGACCGTCCAGTCGCGAAACAAGTCGGCGAAGCGCTGCCCAGTCGCGGCTTCGAGGTTGGGAATGCCCGAAAGGTTACTCCGAGTCAGCCGTTCGAGCAGTACCTCGCCGAAGCGCGCCACACACCAGCGGAGAAAGAGGTAGCTGCCGCCGCGATGGCCGTGCGAGCGAAACAGGCCGGCGCGATAGTAATCCGGCACCACCAGGGAATAGCGTGCTGGATCGTTGAGAAAGGCGCTGATCCGATAGTCGAGATTGCTGCCGCCGTAGGCATGCAGGTCCTCGTTAACGTGGGCCAACGCTTCATTGAGCCAGCATTCCTCGTCGCGCCGCGGCCCGGCGGGCAGGTACTCGCCGAACAGGTGTTCGCTGTAGACGATGGCGTGAATGTACTCGTGGGCAATCAGCGTCCGCAGGTGCGGTCCGGCCGGCAGATCGGCATTGAGGAACATCATGTCGCAGCGATTGCCGAAGGGGGCGGCGAGGTCGCGGTGGAAATCGCTGCCGCGCACAAAACCGCCCAATGCTACCTTGCCGTTGCACAGCCGGGAGAGCCGAGGCGAGAACAGCAGCGTGAATCGGCCGTCGCGATCCACGTCGAGGACGCCGCCAAAGCGGCGCTGGGCCTGGGGCCAGACTTCGTCATCGAAGGCGCGAACGGCATCGGCCACGGCGGCACGCAGCGGCTCCAGGTCGGGCGCGTCGCGGTCCACGTAGACCTGGCAACGTTTGCCGACTGCTTGCAGCCTGGCTTGGATTTCGGCGTAGCTTGCAGCGCTGTGGAAATCCTGTTCACCCTGAAACAGGTGAAAAGTCCGTTCGCGCGGCGGATTGGCGGCTGGAGGATAGGTGATGAACGCCTGCCGTTGGCGGGCGCGCTGCAACCGTTCCTGGGTCGCGCGGACTTGCTGTCGCCAGAACTCATCCGGTGGGGAAACTTCCACTGCCGCTGAGCCGGGGCCGGCCGTGGCCTCGGTGACGATGCGCACGCGATATGGGCCGGCCCCGTGAGCCAGGGAAGCGACGACCAGGCAATACTGATCCGTTGGACGAGAGCCAGGCAACACCCAGGAGCAATGGCCATCCCGAACCGTCAGCGGCAGGGCCGGCTCCGCGGCCGCATGCGGCACGACGGAGACTAGCAGCACGACTGTCATCCATGACCATCGTACCCGGCATCGGCGCCCGGCTTCCATGCCGCAGTCCTTGCGAGTTGGGCCAGGTCACGCGCTGCCGCCAGCGGTTTGCATCTTTCTCATCGGCGTCCGCCGCGCACGCCCTTGAGATGCGCCGGTACGAGTCCGCGTCCGGCCTCAACCGGCGGGCCGCAGGACGCGGAGATATTTCCCAGCTTCCCCGGTCGAAGCCGCATCATTGGATAGGATAATGGAACAGCGTTTTCGATGTACGTCGGGCTTTCCAGCCCGACTGTGGCGCCGGTGACAGGCTGAGCGTATTGACGCACAGCCTGGTTGGGGCGCGGCGGTCGGGCTGGAAAGCCCGACGTACAAGCAAAATGAGGCAGGTCGCCGGATTCCGCACTATGGCCAAAGCGCGAAACACCGAATTGCCCGCCTGCTACGCCACCACCATGCCCGGTCTGGAAGACCTGGTCGGCGAGGAGATCGAAGCCGTCCTCGGCGGCAAAGTGAAGAAGACCGGCCCGGGCTTTCTCGTCTTCCGGGTGCCCGAAATCGACGCGAGTCTGCTCCGCCTGCGCACCACCGAGGATGTTTTCCTGCTGGCCTGGGGCAGCGATTCGCTGACCTACCGCGCCGAGGACCTCGACCGCATCGAACGCTGGACCGCGCAGGATGCGGACTGGCATCGGCTGCTGCAACTCCATCATGCCGTGCGTCCCAAGCCGAAGGGGAAGCCGACCTATCACCTGGTCTCGCAAATGGAGGGCGAGCACGGCTACCGGCGGACGGACGCGGGCAAGGCGATGGCGCGGGGCTTGGCGGGCAAGTTTCCGGCGAGCTGGAAGCCGGTCGAGGAGGACGCCGCCGTCGAATTCTGGCTGACGATCCACGGACAGCGAGCGGTGTGCGGCCTGCGGCTTTCCGACAAGACGATGCGGCATCGGACCTACAAGCTGGAGCACTTGCCGGCTTCGCTGCGTCCCACGCTGGCGGCGGCGATGGTGCGCCTGGCGAACGCCCAG
>JAGVLI010000719.1 GCA_020054355.1 Planctomycetales bacterium
CGGCCGATTACCGGGCGCGCGCCAGCATCGCTTCCATGGCCCGGACGAACGGTCCCAGCTGGGGAGCGGGGCCGTCGCCATAATTATGGTGGCTGCCTTCGGCGGTCCATTCCCCCAGCACGGTGCGCGGCGGGCCGTCGAGCACGAAGCCTTTCTCCAGGGTGAAATAGCGCAGCGCCGCCTCCTGGGGCGCCGGCTGCTCGCGATCCAGGTCCACCAGCAAGACCGCTGCCACGAAGAAGGCTTCCGTGACGGCTCGCGGCGGGGGCAGCTCGACGACCGCGCACGGGAACTGCCCGACGCGGAACGTGTGAATGGTCAGCGCCTCGACGCCGAAATCCGGCCACGGTTCGCGCCCCTGGCAATGTTCCGTAACCGCGGTTAGCAGGTCCGCGAGAAAACTCCGCGCTTCCGGCGACGCGAGCAAGCCCAGGAAGCCCGCCGGCTGCTCGAACGCGACCGTGCGCAGCGCCTGATGGGCCAGCGTGTAGTGATGGCAGCGAGGCTCCGCGAGGTCCGACTGCGGGGCAGCAGGCTGAGGAGGCGGTTGCGGGCCGCGCCGGAAGAAATCGAAGAGACCCATGCGATGCCTCAAGCGGACGATCATCTCGAGAGGCTATGCGAGAAAATGCAGGATGGATTGTAGCGCGCCGCCGTGCGGTTGCAATCGAGAAAGGCGAGCGGCCGCGGTCGTGCGGGCAGTTGACTCGAATCCTGCTCTGGATTAGCGTAGTCAGCCGACGGCCGGCACGGCTGATGGTCTCGCAGGCCGACGGGCAGTGCGCTGGGCGGCGCAAGACAAACGATGGTCAGACGAGCGGAGGAAGCATGTCGGCTTACTCGGCACTGGTCTTGGCAGCCAATGATGGCTTGCGCGGGCCGACGCACGACCAGGCTCGCGCGCTGTTTGAGGAACTCGGTCTGCTCGATCCGGTCAACCGCGACGACGACTTCGGCAACTTGGCCGGCGACATCACCGCGCTCTTCGACGATGCAGCGGCGCGTGTCGAGAATGATCGGTTCTTCGTCCCGGACAGCATCTGCCTGGCCTCAAAGGTAGAGCTTCTCGGACCTGATGAGGAGTACCGCGGGGCAGGCTGCTGTGTCCGCATACATGGGAATGGCTACTTCTTTCCGTGGGACGCGGCAAAGCTGCGGTCGCGGGTGCTAAGCGCCCCGAAGCTTGTCCGGCTTCGGGCTGCGCTGCTCGAACGGTTTGGCGGACGTTTCCGCCTGCCGAAGAAACGGGCGGAGTTGTACGAGCGTCTGCTTGATGACGGGGGCGGTTGGCTGTGGTTCGCCAGCGAATCGTTGTAGGCGCGCGGCCGTCACCGAATGCCGGCGACTCGACAGGCCGGCGAACCGCTGGCAGTTGCCATACTTGGGCGGTGCCGCTCTTCCGAATCAGGCCCCTGGCAGCCGCTGCACCTGACCGCGGCGGCCTGTGGGCTTTCCCCGATTCGCAACTCCTTCCGAGCGGCCGGGGTGTTACAATCACCTTGGCCGAGGATGGCGAGGGCCGCTGATGGACATCCGCTACTACCGCGACCCCGAAACTGGTCTGCCGCACATCCATGACCATGGCGTGACCGAAGCCGAGGCAGCCTGGATTCTGGCACACCCCGGCGAGGACGAAGCTTGTTCCGATGACTCGCGACAAGCGCTCGGACAAACGTTGGACGGACGGTATTTGCGTGTGGTATATGTCCCCGACGAGGAAGGCGATGGCGTGTTCGTGGTGACGGCTTATCCGCTCGCCGGCAAGCAGCTCAAAGCCTTCCGGCGGCGGCAACGGAGACGCGGGCGATGAACGAACAGCGGTTCCCCAAAGGCTGGGATGAGCAGCGCGTCAAGCGGCTAATCGCCGAATTGGACGCGCGAACGGATGAAGAGTGGATCGCGGCGGATGAGGCGGCAGCCGCCGACGGCGGCGGCCAAGCCGTCATTACCGTACCTGCCGTCCTGCTGCCTGAGATTCGGCGGTTGCTGGCAGCGCACAAGACCGCCTGACCGCCGCACCTGACCGGGCAGGGCATGTAGGCTTTTCGCGACATTTCGCGCCCCGACGGCGGAGGAAATCGCGCGTGCCCGCAAGTTCACGGAATCGTCGGGCCTCGCGAAGCAGGTCGAACCCGACGCCGCGGCGGACGGCGGGGCCTGAATCGTTTCCGGGACTTACAGCGCACCGCTGGCCCGCCGCCGCTGAGCGGGGTCGTTCGGCGGCGGAGCGGTTTGCGTTCGAGATGTCGAAGCACCGAGTATAATTGCGATAGTGATCGGACGTTGGGTCTGGATCAGCCGGTTCGCGAATTGCCCGCGAGTATCCTATGCCCAGGAGATTACTCACTCGATGCCAGCCCGACAGCATCCGGGAGTTTCGAGCTTCAGCCAGGCAGCGCTACGATGACGGTCTGACAGCCGCAGCCGGAGGCCGAGGTCTTGCTGCCATTTACCTCTGGGGTTACTGCGCCGAGATGCTCCTCAAGGCCGCTTATTTTTCCGTTCTCGGTGTCGGCGAAGGCACATCCCTGCAAATGGCGGTCCATATCAACCCCGCGATCCAGCTCGGCCGGGGGCTGGGAATCGCCTGGCCGCAAGGCGGGCAAGGTCATAACGTCCGTGCGTGGGCTGAACTCCTCATACTGGAACGGGCGACCCAGCCAGACCCCGCAATGGCCTACTCCGCGGACTTTGGCGTTCGAGTTCAGGCGAGCGGTCAGCGGATTAGCCAACTCTGGAATGAGACGCTCCGCTACCGCAAGAACAAGCCCTACTCGTATGAACTCACGCAAGTCCGAGAGGCAGCCGAGTGGCTCATTGTGAATTCCGCGCTCCTGTGAGGGTACTGCGATGCCTCGCATCAAAATGGGATTTGAGGATCAGCCACGGAAAACGGATCGGAAACTCGTGGACCGGTTGGTTGATGAACTGAAGGCCGACCGCGAATCCGGCCAACCCTTCATTTACGAGCAGACCTTCAGTACCGGGAAGCTGAGGGTTTTGGTCATCTGGGATGATTGGCAGGATTTACCCTTGGAACAGAGAACCAACGTCATCCTGTCGGCGCTGGAACAGTCGGATGGCAAGGACTACCGCGCCAAGGTCGCCTTGGCGAGCGGTCTCACCGTCCCCGAAGGCGTCGCGTCCGGAATGCTTCCCTACCAGATTATCACCGCTCTCCGCAAGGAAGATCAGGTGACGCTCGAACAATGTTGGACGGCTATGCTGGCCGAAGGCGCCACGCAGCTCTTCGGGCCGAAAATACTCCAGCTGCGATTCCCGACGGAGGAATCCGCGGAAGCATGTCGGCAGCGGCTCATCAGGAGGCTGCCCAACAGCGACGAAATCTGGCTTGTCAGCCGGGAGATCACAGCCCAGGATTTCGGACCAGCCAGCGAGTCGGTCGCGATCGGACCGGGTTAGGGTCGCCTCCAATCCCCAGGACCGGTTGCCTCGCCCGTTCGACATCTGAATTTCGTCGTGCCGCACCAGGCCACTGGACTTGGCGGCGAAGGCATGGCGGTTTCGCGCGACGACAATCTTTTGCCCCGGCCCCCGCCAGCGAGATCGGTCGTCATGTCACAGCATGCGAACTTGCCTCCGACCCGTCAGCAGGTGATCGCGGCCTTGTCGCGGATCATCGGTCTGCCGTTATCCGCCGTCCGGCGTGCAGCGGACCTGCGGACGTTTCAGTTCGGCCAGTTGCGTCCGGTGGACTGCGGTTCGGTTGGTGACTTCGCGCTGCACGTTCAATGTCCGTGGCGCATTGAAGGGCTGGATGGCATGGTCACAGGTCGCTCGGACCTCTGGGAGCCGGTGGATGAAAATGCGCCAGGCGACGAGAATTGGGATTATGAAAAGTCGCCCAATCTCCAGGATGCGCGGCTGGAGCGATGGTTGACGCAGCATCAAGGGTCGCTGGTCGTCGAAAGTGTGGACGCCGACGAGTGCGGGGGCGCGGCCATCAACTTCGGTCACGGTTTCGTGCTTCGTCTGTTTCCCGCGGGAACACGCGGCGAGGACTGGCGGCTGTTTCGGCCGAAGACCGATGCCCCCCATCTGGTTATCCGTGGGGGGCGGGTCGAATCCGATGGCGAACCGGGAGCCTGACATATCCTGGAGTCGATCGAGCGCCGCCCACCTTTCCTGGCGGCGTTCGATCCGTTCGGGCATTTCTTCAGCCACCCGCGCGCACCACCTGGCACTTGGCGGCTGCTTCGTCGAGCGCTTCATACACGACCAGCGCGCACCCCGGACGACCGGGCGGGGCAACCCGCCTGTGCGTGCGACAAGATGAGACGACTCTGTTTCGAGCATGGCAAATCGGGGTGCGTTGCGTCAAGCCCGGCAGCACCCGCCGGCGCGGCGTGCTAAACCGCAAGTGGGGAAGCGGGCCGCCGTCAATTCGTCTTCAGCGAATTGAACACCAGGCCGCTGAGCAGCTTCGGATAGAAGTAGGTCGATTTCGGCGGCATCTTCTCCAGGTTGCCGGCGATCTTCTCGACGTGATTCATCGTGGCCGGCGGCACCAGCACGGCTACCTGGCAGTCCTTGGCGGCGATGGCGTCGGTGGTTTCCTTGAGCAGATGCACGTACCGGCAACTCGGTTGGCCGCCAAAGACCTTGGGCAGCAGCTGGCCCAGCACCATGACGTGCAGCACGCTGACCGCCAGGCCGCGCCAGGCCGGGCTGCGTTCCGGAGCCAG
>JAGVLI010001073.1 GCA_020054355.1 Planctomycetales bacterium
CTCCGACCGGCAGCCCTTCGATCGGGTGGCGCATCCGGTGATCGCGGGGGGTCTGCTCTACTTCGGCAGCTCGGCCGACGGCGCCGTCCGCGCCCTGGATACGGCAACGGGCCAGGAACGCTGGGCATACTTCACCAATGCCCCCGTTCGCTTCGCGCCGGTCGTCTCGAAGGAGCGCTTGTTCGTCGTCAGCGATGACGGCTTCCTCTATTGCCTGAATTCCGCCGATGGGAAGCTGCTCTGGAAGAAGCGCGGCGGGCCGGACGAGCGGATGATTCTCGGCAACGACCGGATGGTCTCTTGCTGGCCGGCGCGCGGCGGGCCGGTGGTCGTCGAGGACAAGGTCTATTTCGGGGCCGGCATCTGGCCTTCCGACGGCATCTACTTCTATGCCCTCGATGCCGCGACGGGCAAGGAACTCTGGCTCAACGACCATTCCGGCTCGATCTACATGGGGCAGCCGCACGGCGGGGCCAACGCGCATAGCGGCGTCTCCTCGCAAGGCTACCTGCTGGCGCACGGCGACCAATTGCTGATGCCCACCGGCCGCGCCGTGCCCGCTTCCTTCAAGCGCACCGACGGCATCTTTCAGTATTTCCACCTGCAGCAGTATGGCCACAAGGGCGGCACCACCACGCTGGCCACCGGCCAGCACTTCATCAACGGTGGACTGCTCTTCGACCTGAAGACCGGCAACAATCTCGACGTCGTCGGGCCGGGGGTCGTCGCGGCTTCGCCGGAAGGCGTTGTCACCTCCACGATCAAGGGCGTCACCTTCTCGAAGTTCGCCGACAAGGAACGGAAGGACAAGAAAGGCGAGACTATCAAATACCGGGGGCTGGAGAAAGTCTGGAGCGTGGCGGATGCACCGGGCGGCACGGCCACGATCATCGCCGGGAAGCACGTCGTCAGCGCCGGCGGCAAGCAGGTCGCGGTCATCGACGGCAAGACGCAGGCCAAGGTCTGGTCCGCCGAGGTGGATGGCGTCGCGCACGGACTGGCGGTGGCCGATGGCCGGCTCTATGTCAGTACGGACAGCGGCGCGATCCATTGCTTCGATGGCGCGAAGACGGTCAAGCCGGCGGTCATTCGCTCCGAACCGGAAGCCGCACCCTATGGGACCAACTCGGTCTACCGGACGGCCGCGCTGGAAATCCTCCGCAAGGCCGATTTCACCGAAGGCTTCTGCGTCGATCTCGGCTGCGGCGATGGCGCTCTCGCCTACGAACTGGCCATGCGCAGCAAGCTGCAGATTTACGCGGTCGATGCCGACCCCGAGAAGGTCGCCCTCGCCCGCAAGAAGCTGACCGCCGCCGGTTTGTATGGCGTCCGCGTCGTGGTCCACCAAGCCGATCCCGCGAAGACGCCCTATCCGAAATACTTCGCCAACCTCGTGGTCTGTGGCCGTTCCGTGACGGATGGACCGGACGCCGCGCCCAAGGACGAGGTTGCGCGCTTGCAGCGTCCGCATGGGGGTGCCGCGGTCCTCGGCAAGCCGAGTTTCATGCGGCGCACGGAGCGCGGCCCGCTGGCGGGCGCTGGCAGCTGGACCCATCAGTATGCGGACCCCGCCAATACCTGCTGCTCCAGCGACGTGCTGGTCAAGGACAAGCTGTCCATGTTCTGGTATCGCGACAGCGATTTCGACATGCCGCAGCGCCATGGCCGTGGTCCCTCGCCGCTCTATCTCGATGGCCGGCTGTTCGTCGAAGGTCTCAACGGACTCCGTGCCGTGGATGCCTACAACGGACGGACCCTCTGGGAATTCCCGCTGGAAGGTATCCTGAAGCCCTACAACGGCGAACACCTGATGGGCACGGCCGGCACCAACAGCAATTATTGCGTGACGGCGGACGGCGTCTACGTCCGCGCCGGCGACCGCTGCCTGCGCCTCGACCTGGCCACCGGCCGCAAGTTGGCGGAGTTCACCGCCCCGAAGCTGCCCGACGGCAAGAAGGGCAGCTGGGGCTACATCGCCTGCGAGAACGGCATCCTCTACGGTTCCTTGGTCAACGAGGAGCACGTCGTCAAGTGGTCCTATCAAAAGGCGGACATGGGCGCGCTGTTCACCGAATCGGCGCTCTTCTTCGCGCTGGATGCGGTTCGCGGCACCGAGCAGTGGACCTTCGCGGCGAAGAATTCGATTCGCCACAACGCCATTGCCATTGGTAGCGGCAAGGTGTTTCTGATCGACCGGCCGATGGCGGAAATGGACCGCTTCGGCCTGGACAAGACCAAGGAAATCTCGAAGGAACACGCCAAGGGCGAGCTGCTGGCCCTGGACGCCGGCACCGGCAAGACGGTCTGGAAATCGAATGACGACATCTATGGCACCCTGCTGGCGCTGAGCGTCAAGCACGATGCCTTGCTGATGAGCTATCAGCCCACGGCCTTTCGCCTGCCGTCGGAAAAGGGCGGCCAGATGAGCGGCTTCCGCGCTTCGGACGGCAAGCGACTCTGGAACCTCAAGGCGAACTACACCAGCCGGCCAGTCATCAACGATGCCACGATCTACGCGCTGGGCGGCTCCTGGGACATCCGCACCGGCGAGGAGAAGTCCTTCAAGTTCAAGAAGTCCTACGGCTGCGGCCAGCTGGCCAGCTCCGCCCACCTGATGGTGTTTCGCTCGGCCACGCTGGGCTACGTCGATGTGCAGGTCAGCGAACGGGTGGAAGATTACGGCGGCATCCGACCGGGTTGCTGGATCAATGCCATCCCGGCAGGCGGCGTGGTGCTGGTGCCGGACGCTTCCGCAGGCTGCCAGTGCAGTTATCTGAACCAGGCGTGGATTGCTTTGCAGGCGATTGAGTGACTCTTCGTGATGCGGCCGGTCACTGTTTGCCCGTGGGTCACGATTCCAATCGTGACAACGCCACTGCCTGTCACGATTGGAATCGTGACCCACGCGCAACAGGTCACTCGATTCGGCACTAACCCACAATGACGATCCGCGTCACACCCGGCCATACAGGTATTCGTGCAGCAGGTGAATGGTGTATTCCTGATTGGCGAGTTGGTGAGCATTGAGATCGCCAATGGAGATCAGGCCGCGCATATTGCCGTCGGCGTCGATCACCGGCAGATGGCGGATACGCCGGTCGCGCATGGCTGTGCGGGCTTCCTCGATGGTCGTATCCGGCGTGCAACAGACCACTTCGGCGGTCATCACCTCGCTGATGGTCGTGCGGGCCGGATCGCGCTGCTCCGCGACGACCCGCTTCAGCACGTCGCGCTCGGTGAAAATGCCGGCGCAGCGCTCCTGCTCGGTGACGACCACGCCGCCGATCTTGTGGTCCTTCATGAAGACGGCGGCTTCCAGGACCGTGCGGCTTTTGTCGATGGACCAGACCTGCGGTCCCTTGGCGGCCAGGATGTCCTTGACGGAGGCCATTGCTCTCACCGGGTCGAGGGTTGGTGCTTCGCGAACACCGCGACGGACGTTTACCCGTTCCCTGGGCAAACCCGAGTGCAAGGCTGCGAGCCGGTGCGAAAAGGGGTCGGGACTCGTTGTGCGAAGC
>JAGVLI010000650.1 GCA_020054355.1 Planctomycetales bacterium
AGGCTTCGGCGGACTTCCGCTTCGCCGCCGCCGTGGCCGCCTTCGGCCGGATCCTTCGCGACAAGCCCGAGAACGCCGGCATCAACCTGGGCGGCGTCCGCGAGATCGCCGAGTCCGCCAAGGGCGCTGATGTTCGCGGCTATCGCGCCGAGTTCGTCGAGTTGGTGAAGATGGCCGAGAAGCTGTCCAAGCCGAAGTAAACCCTGCTGGCGAGCTTCAAGGCGTCAGCCCGGCGTGTGGTCGATCACACGTCGGGCTGACGCCGCGACGCTCGCCTTTTTTTCAAACACACGTCGGGCTGACGTCGCGACGCTCGCCTTTTTTTCAAACACACGTCGGGCTGACGCCGCGACGCTCGCCTCGCTACAATGTTCCGTGTTCCGCCTGCCCTGGAGGTAGCGATTGCTGCGGCGTTACGCCGTGGATGGAATTCGGATGTGCCCTGCACAACCTGCCCGGCGCCCGTCTTACAGGTAAGGCCGCCGGGCAGCTGTCCTTCGGGAGGTAAGTAGCTCGGAGCGGGCGGGACTATTTTTCGGCGAGCGCTGCGGCACCAGCCCGGCGCTCGCTTTTTTCATGGGAACTTCGTGTGGGGCGCGCACTGCGTCCGGGTGGGCGGAGGAAAACCGCCTGTGCGTGAGATAGGATGAAACGACTCTGTATCGAGCTTGGCAAATCGGGGTGCGTTGGGTCAAGTGCAACAGCCGGTTCAATCCTGGCCGAACGCTGCCGGCGAATGATTTGGACCCACCGTGTCAAAGCTGAATTCGCTCGACTCCGCGCGCGCCCATCCAGGGCAATTCCGTTCCTATCCTTGAATCGCCCGCTTCCCTCAAGGATCGCTCCTATGTTTCTGGAAACCCCGGACGCGAATCGTGTCGAACGTCGCGCCTGCCAACGCCACTCGTGCGAAGCGGACCGCTGGCGGCTCGAAGTGGCCATCGGGAAAGCCGCCTGGACCGTCCAGGTGCGCGATCTATCCACCCACGGCCTGGGGCTGCTGTTCGATTCCGAGATGGAAGCGGACCAGCTGGCGCTCGTGGAGATTTACAACCCGGCCCGGCGGCTCGCGGTCCTGAAGGCTATCCGCCTGCACTATGCCGTGCCGCAAGCGGACGGCCGGTGCCTGGTCGGCGTTTCTTTCCTGCGGCCCTTGAGCAACCGGGAATTCGAGGAAGTGCTGGCGGGCGTCCGGGGCGAAAGGCGGCAAGTGCTGGAAGTGGATAGCAAGCGACGGCCGCTTGTCGGCATGCTTGGCGAGCGGGTCGCGTGAGCGGCATGCTTAGCGAGCCGGTCGCGTAAGCGGCCGGAGCCGGCTCGTCGGCTACTCGTCGTCCGCCCGGATGCGGGCGACGTTCAATTGCATGCCCAGGATGCGCCAGCGCAGCGGCCGCATGCCGAGCGGCAGGGCGAGTTCCGTGCCATCGGGCGCGTCCGCAGCCTTCAATAATTCTGGTTCGTCGGTTCCCACTTCGATCACGCCCTCGGCGATCAAGTTGGGGGCAATACGTGCGGAAAACGGCTGTTGGAATTGGAGTTTCGAGGTTCCTGGGAAAAGACATCCCATCTCAGGCTTCCGACGCTCGCGCTCGAAGCTGCTCCACGGACTGGTCAACCGGGTTTCGCTCAGCACCACTCCCAGCACCGGCGCGGGCTGTCGGCTGCCGGGCTGGAACAAGCTATTGAGCGAACCTAGGATTTGCGGCATCAAGCTGGGGTCGGCCAAAATTCTCGCATCGTCAATCATGCCGCTGCGGAACTCGCCGCGATCAACCACGGTGGGCCGGGTGGATCGCCCATCGAGCAGAAACAGCAAGTTGGCGAGTGCCGCCCCTGGACTGTCGTGCGTCGCCAGGCTGCCGATGCCGAGTATCGGCACTTGTCGCGGCAAACCGCGCAGCAGTGCCCGCTCGGACGGCTCGCGGGTATCGAGGTAGGCTTCGTCGAGCTGGCCCGCGCTCAGCTTCTTCACCCAGTCGCGCACGAACTCCCGACTGTCGCGGCGCAGCGCCAGGACATTACGGCCCAGGGGCGTCAGCTGCCGTTGTTCCGGCGGGCCGAGCGCTGTGCCTTCCAGCAGCGCCTGCCATTGCCGGCCCGGCTGATTCTCGACCTGGCTGCCGAGAACGGTGACCACGGCTTCGTAGACGCCTTCCGGAGTGGTGATCTCGTAGTTCAGCTCGACCAGGTAGCCGCCCAGGCCGGCGGTGCGATAGTCCCAGGAACGCATGCCCGTGGACTTCACCTGGCACTGATCGCCCGCCAGGGCAATCAGCTGCACCACTTCATGGTTGAGGAAGCGCGGCAGCGTCACTCGTTTCTCGGCCGTGCCGTAAGCGTAGCGGACTTTGAGGTACTCTTGCAGTTCGCGGAGGCGGTTGGGTTCGTCGCGCAGCTTCTGCTGGTATTTGGGGTTGTCCAGTGGCCAGCGCGGATCGCGCCGGTCGGGATCGAGGACTTGCCAGAAGGCGATGTAGCTGTCGAGCGAATGCGGAGCGCCGCTGCGCAGCTGGGCCAGCCAGGCGTCGGCGGCGAGGTAGCCCTGCGCCGGCGACAGCCAGCCGCCGAAGAACAGCACCGAGGTCAGCGCCGAGACCAGGATCATGTTCGCGTACTCGGGCAGCGCGAAGAGCGTCGCGAACGCAGCTCCCGAGTATTCGACGTGGAAGCCCG
>JAGVLI010000112.1 GCA_020054355.1 Planctomycetales bacterium
CACGCGCTCGATGCCGCCACCGGCAAGCCGCGCTGGAGCGCGCACACCGGCGGCCAGGTGAAGTATTCGCCCACCCTCTGGAATAACCGCCTTTACGTCGGTTCGGGCGACGGCTGGATCTACTGCTACGAAGCGGCTACCGGCCGGCAACTCTGGCGCTTTCGCGGCGCGCCCGTGGAGCGCAAGATTCCGGTCTTCGGTTCGTTGGTTTCGACCTGGCCCATTGGCAGCGGCGTGCTGGTGGAAGACGGCACGGCTTACGCGGCGGCCGGCATCTTCAACTACAACGGCACCCACGTCTACGCGCTGGACGCCGTCACCGGCAAGCTGCGCTGGCAGAACAACACGTCGGGCAACCCGACGCCGGACAGCGGGCCGATCGGCGCGGGCGTGCAGGGTCACTTGCTGCTGCACAACAAGATGCTCTGCCTGGCGGGCGGCACCACGGCCCCGGTGGCGCTCTACGACCTGGCGGACGGCAAGTACAGCAGCAAGGCCGCGGGCGGCGGCAAAGACCTTTACGTCTCCGGAGATCAGGTAGTCGCCAGTGGCTTGCCGCTCTACTGGCGTCCGGAGGATTCGCACTTCATCAACGCGGTGGAACTGGCCTCCAGTGCCGGCAACATCTCGGTGACGACGCCGCCCAATGGCCAGCCGTCCACGGTGGCGCTCCTCGATGCGAAAGCCGGCGCGGACGGCAAACCGAAAGCCCTCTGGACCGCAGCGCCGCTGGGCGAGGTGGCTGGCATCGTCATCCTGAAAGACGCGGTGTTGATTGCCAGCGTCGAGCGGACCCAGGTCAACAACGAAACCAGGACCGCATCGTCGCTGACGGCGCTCAGCCTGAGCGACGGCAAGCCGCTCTGGAAGCAGCCGCTGCCGGCCGAGCCGGTCTCATTCGGCCTGGCGGTGGACCGCGACAACCGCGTCCTGGTCAGCTTGCGGGATGGCCGGGTGCTGGCTTACGGCGCGGGGAAATAGACAGGTCGGTAGCTGTAGCCTGGGTCTCAGACCCCGGCTACAGCCAGAGTTGGCCCGGTGTCCGGAGCGCGGTATCATCCAGAAACTGGACCAAGCGAGGGAACCATCATGACCGACAGTCTGCTGTTTCGGATTCAGCGCGGCAAGACCCGGGCCATCGAGGAGGCCGTCGAAGCCTGGAAGGCCGAACATGCCGGCGCCATGGAAGCGCGCGAAGTGGAAGAACTGGTGCGCGAATGCCTGCAAATGCCGGATGAGATGCGGCGCGTCTACCGGGAGATCTTCGACCGCTTCACTTCGGGCAACATCGAAGGCTATCACGATATCGGCAAGGCGCTACAAGCACAGTTCGAGGGCAACTTGCGCTTCATGGACTCCGTGCGCGACATGGCCCGGAAGCAGGCCGCGGCCGGCCATGCCATCGAAGGCGCGGCGGAACTGAATCGCGTCCTGGAAGAAATCCGGCCGAAGGTTGCGGAGATTTTCGAGCGCTGGCCGTGGATACCGACCGCCGAGGAAGTGGCGGAGGCACGCGCGGAAATTGCACGCGGCGACTACAAGACTGTTGAGGAACTCCTCGATGAGCTTCGTCGTAAAACTTCGTGATTCGGTGCGCCGTAAGATCGCCCGTTGGAACCTGCCGGACTGGTTGATGGTCGAAATCTATCTTCGCCTCAATGAGCGTCTGGCGAATGACCCCGCGCAGGCGCTGGTCCGCGTCCGGCAACCTTTTGACGGCATGATGTTCCACCTTTCGCTGGTCGATCCCTATCATCGGCTCACCCAGCACGACTGCTACTTTCACATCATGTACAGCCAGGATGAAGAAACTCTGGACGTGGTGAACTTCGGCTACCTGCGGCAAACCGGTCTGTGATGCACCGCCGCGCAGAGAACGAGCGGGGTCAACCTTCCGGCCTTGGAACGTCAAACCTCGCTCAGATGTTCATCACACCACCGGATTCTTCAGTAACCCAATCCCGGCGATCTCTGCTTCGACCACGTCGCCCTTCTTCAGGTAGACCGGGGGCTTGCGGGCGTTGCCGACGCCCGCCGGCGTGCCGGTGACGATGATGTCGCCCGGCTCGAAGGTGATGAAGCTCGACAGGATCGAGACGATGGCCGCCACCGGGAAGATCATCTGCGCCGTGCTGGCGTCTTGCATCACCTGGCCGTTGACCTTGAGCTTCATCGCCAGCTTTTGCGGGTCGGGCAGGGTCGCCGCCGAACGGACGCACGGTCCCATCGGCAGGAAGGTGTCGTGCCATTTGCCGTGCAGCCAGTCGAAGAAGCCATCTTTTTCGCGCTTCTTGCGATCGGGGTTGATCAGGAATTTGCGGTCGGAGACGTCGTTGCAAACGCTGTAGCCGGCCACGTAGTTCAGCGCTTCCTTCTCGGACACGTCCTTGCACTGCTTGCCGATGACCACGCCCAGCTCGATTTCCCAATCGACGTGGTCGGGCGACACCTTCGGAATCTTGATCGGGTCGCCGGGGTGCGTCAGCGTCGTGGTCGGCGGCTTCCAGAAGAAGTATGGATAGGTTTCCTTGCGTTCCGGCGCCACGCCGCCGCTTTCGACGATGTGCGCACCGTAGTTGCCGGCCAGCAGGATCACTTTCTTGGGGTCGGCAATCGGCACCAGCAGCTTGACGCTGGCGGTTTTCAGCTTCAGGCGGGATTGTTCCGAAGCGGGCAGCTTGCCGAAGCGCTCGCCGAGATCGGTAATGGCTTTCAGGGCCTTGCCGTCCGGCGGCAGGTAGTCGAGCAGATTGACAGGACCGGCCGGCAGCTTGACCTTCAGTTCCGCCGCCAGTTGCTGCACATCGACGATGACGTCGTCGAAGTAGAAGCCGGCCTTGACGTCGCCCTGCTGCGAAAAACGGCAAAGACGCAGGCCGTGGTTCTTGGCGTCCGCGACGGCATCGACCTTCTTTTCATCGGCAGCGACCGTTCCGGCGGTCGTCAGGCCGATGCTGGCGGCGGTGGATGTTTCGAGGAAACGCCGGCGGGAAATCTTGGCCATGAGCGGGAACCTCCGGGATGCGTGAACCGCATGTCACACGCAGACAAGTGAGTTATGGCTGCAATGGATTATGCAATGCCAGACCCGGAATCCAAGCAAAATCCTTGGTATTGCTGGTGACGAGAGTTCGGCTATGAACCAAGGCAGTTGCGGCCACCAGGGAGTCGCCCAGCGTCATCTTTCGGTTCTGGCGAAGCTGCACTGCCTGAACGAGAACCGCCTCGGAAATCGGCAACACGGTCGCCGCCGCGAAGAACTCCTCGAAGTGCTGGCGTTCGGCAGCCGTGAGTCGGTGGTAGCCCAAGACCTCCACGAAGCTCACGGCTGAGACAGCGGGCACATGGTCCGCGATGAACTTGCGCAGGTCGGCATGCTCGGGCTTGGCCGCATAGATGATGATGTTGCTGTCGAGAAGCATCAGCCGTCTCGGTCGGGTAAGGCTCGATCCTGCCGAGTCTCGCGCTCCCAGGCGGCCGGATCAGTCAATTCTTGCACAGGTTGGCTGGCAGCCAGCTTTTGCAATGCAGCGGCCATGCGCTGACCCCGCGCGACGGCAGGCAGCGGCGACTGGTCGAGCACGGTGACGTGAACCTGCACAGCCTGTCCTGGCGGCAGGTTGGTTGGCATGTCGCCCGTCCATTCCAGATGATTATCGCGCAGCAGCGCAGGATAGGTTGGGAGCATTAGCAGGGATCCTCGCTCGCCTTCGGCTCGCGGCTAAACGGCGGTTAGAACCGTCCCAGCGCCGCGTTGGCCGCCGCCGTAGTGTGTTCGTCGTCGTTGTCCGCAA
The DNA here is from genome assembly GCA_020054355.1 of Planctomycetales bacterium. GTDB lineage: Bacteria > Planctomycetota > Planctomycetia > Gemmatales > Gemmataceae > JAGVLI01. The sequence goes on from JAGVLI010000112.1 coordinate 3,795, forward strand.
GTGCGATCAGGTTCTGTTGAATCCGCCGGTTAGCCAGCTTCAGGAAATAACGGCCCGCCGTCACGTCCGCTGAAACCTCCGCCGGATAACTCTGGCCGCTGGTCAGCAGGTGATCGAGCCGGCTCAGCGTGCAGGCCGAGGCGTACAGGTCGCAGGCCACGTCGGTGATGCGTTCCTGCACGTATTGTTTGGTGAGCACGTTTTCGCGGTGCTGCCGGAGGACGGCTTGCACCCCCAGGCCGAAGTCGCGCACCCGCTTGGCCAGCTCGCCGGCATCGGGGCCGAGGGTGGCGGCCGCATGCACGGGAACGTCCGGCGTCGTCAGTCGCTGTTCGATCTGGCTCTTGCCGAAGCTCCAGAGCTTGCCCAGCTGCTGCCAGGGGTTCTGGATCGCTTCCAGCACGCCCTTGAGCTTCTCGCCGACCGAGCGCATTCCCACCAGGGCGATGAAGGCCCGCAGCACGTCGTTGGCGCCCTCGCCGATCTGGTTGATGCGCGCGTCGCGCATCATCCGCTCGTAGGGCTGATCGTTGAAGTACGCCTTGCCGCCGAAGATCTGAATCGTGTCGTTGACGATCTGCCAGAGCGCATCCGTGGACCAGACCTTGAGCATCGCGGTTTCGAGCATGTAGTCGTCGAAGCCCCGATCGATGAACGAAGCGCACTCGGCCGTGGTCGCTTCCATCGCGAACGTGTTGGCGGACATGAAGGCGAGCTTCTTCTTGACCAGCTCGAAATCCGCCAGCGGCTGCTTGAACTGCACGCGGCCCTTGGCATGACCGCAGGCGGCGCGCAGGCAGGTCTTGGCAGCGCCCGTGCAGCTGGAGCCGAACGTGGTCCGGCCGAAATCCAGCACGGTGAGCGCTACCTTCAGCCCCTTGCCCACCTGGCCCAGCACGTTCTCGGCAGGCACCGGCATGTTGGTGAATTTCAAGCGCGCCGTGGCGGTGCCGCGAATGCCGACTTTGGGCATCCGCGCTTCCAGCACCTCGAAACCCGGCAAGTCCGGAGTCACCAGAAACGCAGTCACCTTCGACTGGCCGCTGGGGTCCGGAGTGCGGGCCATCACCGTCAGCACGCCCGCGATGCCGCCATTCGTGATGTAGTGCTTCGTGCCGTTGAGGACGTAGCTGTGGCCATCGGGCGACGGCGTGGCGGTGGTCTGCACGTTGGCGGCATCCGAGCCGGCTTCCGGTTCGGTCAGGGCGAAGGCCGCGAGCTTGCTGCCGTTCACCAGGTCGGGCAGCCAGCGGCGTTTCTGCTCCTCGGTGCCGAACAGCAACAGGGCACGAATGCCGATCGAATGATGCGCGTTGACGAAAACCGCCGTGGACGAGCAGTGGCCGCCGATCACTTCCATGAGCTTGGTATTGGCCAGCTGGGAGAAGCCCCGGCCGCCGTATTCCACCGGGGCGGTCGCGCCCAGCACGCCGATCTGCGCCAGCCCGGCAATGACCTCTGGTGGAATGTCGGCGTTGCGGTCAATCGCCACGGCATCGATTGACTGTTCGCAGTACCGTCGCACCTGGCCGACCGCGTCATCGACCGCTGATTTCTCCGTGGCCTTTACCTCGGGATAGGGAAACAGCAGCGGCGCGTTGAACTGTCCGAAGAAAAGTCCCTTGGCGAAACCGAGCTTGTCGGTCTCCGCGCCGAGCAGTTCCTCGGCCTGTTGCTTCTGCTGTTCCAGTTGTTCGGCGGTCATTGCCATCGTTGAAATCCTCCAGCGCTCGCCTTCGGCTCGCGGCTAAACGTTGTGGCTCGCGGCTAAACGTTGTGGCTTGCGGCTAAACGAACCGACCCTCACTCCCAGTACCAGACCGTGACCAGGCCATCGTCCTTGAATTCCGAATGCGACAGGCCGATCAGCCGCGCCGGCCCAATCTCGGCCGCGAAAGCGCCGGCATCGGCGAACAAAGTCTGCCAGGTGGCCCAGCCGCCGCGAAAAACGCGGAACCGGACCTGCCCGGCGGGCGGCTTCGGCAAGACTGGCTCCTCCCAGTACCAGACGGTAATCACGCCCTCGTTGTCGTC
>JAGVLI010000956.1 GCA_020054355.1 Planctomycetales bacterium
CGGACAGTAGAAATACTGGCCACGGTATGCGCCACCTCCCAGGAGCTTTGCCATGATCCAGCGAGTTTCGGTCATTGACAGCCATACTGGAGGCGAGCCGACCCGGCTGGTGATCGCGGGCGGTCCGGATCTCGGCCGGGGCAGTCTCGCCGAGCGCATCGCCGTCTTCCGCGAGAAGCACGATGCGTTTCGCTCGGCGGTAGTGGACGAGCCGCGCGGCTCGGAAGTCATTGTCGGCGGACTGCTTTGCGAGCCGACCGATCCGACCTGCGCTGCCGGGGTCATCTACTTCAATAACGTCGGCTATCTCAACATGTGCGGTCACGGCACCATCGGCGTCGCGGTGTCGCTCGCCCACCTCGGCCGGATCGGGCTGGGCACGCATCGCCTGGAGACGGTCGTCGGCGTCGTCACGATCACACTGGAAGGCCCGAATCGAGTCAGCATCGAGAATGTGCCGAGCTATCGCCTGCACAAGGACCGCGCCGTTGAAGTCCCCGGCCTGGGCACGGTGCGCGGTGATGTGGCCTGGGGCGGCAACTGGTTCTTCCTGGTGTCCGACCACGGCGAAAAGCTGGAACTCGGCAACGTCGAGCGCTTGATCGATGTGACCTGGCGCATCCGGCAAGCGCTCACTGCCCAGGGAATCACCGGTGCCGACGGTAAGGAAATCGACCACATCGAACTGTTCGGCCCGCCTTCATCCGCCGCCGCCCACAGCAGGAATTTCGTGCTCTGCCCCGGCAAGGCCTACGACCGTTCGCCCTGCGGCACCGGCACCAGCGCCAAGCTGGCCTGCCTGGTCGCCGACGGCAAGCTGAAGGAAGGCGAGGTCTGGCGGCAAGAGAGCATTGTCGGCAGCATCTTCGAGGGTTCGGCCCGCCAAGTCGATGGCCGAGTGATTCCGCGCATTCGCGGTACCGCCTATGTGAACGCGGAAGCCACGCTGCTGCTCGATTCCAACGATCCCTTTTGCATGGGGATTCGCCCATGACCGCTGCGGGAAGCAAAGCGATCGTGATCGGCGGCGGTGTGGTTGGTGCCGCCTGCGCCTACTATTTGCGACAGTCCGGCTGGCAGGTCACGATCCTGGAGCGCGGCCGGTTCGGCAAAGGCTGCTCGCACGGTAACTGCGGCTTCGTCTGCCCCAGTCATGTGTTGCCGTTGGCCGTGCCGGGAGCCGTCCGCATGGCGCTCGGCTCGCTGTTTCGCCGCAATGCGCCGTTCTCGATCAAGCCTCGGCTCGACCCGACTCTCTGGCGCTGGCTGATAAACTTTGCCCGCCGCTGCAACCAACGCGACATGCTGGCATCCGGTCGGGCCATCCAGGCGCTGCTCACTTCATCGCGTCGGTTGTACGACGAACTGATGCGAAACGAGGACTTCGACTGCGAATGGACGGCGGGCGGGTTGCTTTTCGTCATTCAATCATCGGAAGCGATGGCACACTTCGCCCACACGGATTCCATGCTGCGCTCCGAGTTCAACCTGTCGGCGGAACGCTTCGACGGTCCCGCCTTGACCGACCTGGAACCCGCGCTGAAGCCGGGACTGGCGGGCGGCTGGCTCTACCGCAGCGACGCCCATCTGCGGCCCGACCGGCTGATGGCCTCTTGGCAACGTATTCTCACGGCGCAGGGCGTGGACATTCGGGAAGCGGTCGAGTTCAAGGACTTCGTGCGTTCGGGCAATCGGGCCACGGGCATCGTCACCTCGAACGGCGAGTTGTCGGCCGATGCCTGCGTCGTCGCCGCCGGCGCCTGGACGCCCACGCTCAACCAGCAGCTCGGTTTGCGAATACCGATTCAGCCCGGCAAGGGCTACTCGATCACCATGCGCCGGCCGACGCGCTGCCCGACGCTGCCCTTGATCTTCGAGGAGCATCGGGTCGCCGTCACACCCTTTCAAGCGGGTTATCGGCTCGGTTCGACCATGGAATTCGCCGGTTACGACACCAGTCTCAATCCCCAACGTCTCGAACTGCTGCGCGACGCCGCCCGGCACTACCTCCACGAGCCGCTGGGCGAGCCGGTGGAAGAGGAATGGTTCGGCTGGCGACCGATGACCTACGACAGCACGCCCATCATCGACCGCTGCCCTTCGCTGCGCAATGTCCTGATCGCGGCCGGGCACAACATGTTGGGCCTGTCGATGTCGCCCGCGACCGGCAAGTTGGCGGCGGAACTGCTCGGCGAGCAGCCGCCGCATCTGGAAGTCGCCCCGTATGCCGTGACGCGATTTTGAACCATCGTCGAAGTGCAGCGCGCATCGGTTTGGCAATCCGTCCGGGGGCGCAATCCGTCTTTTCCATAACTGCGTCGCGGGACGAACTTTCCTGAAAGCTCACCGGAGAAGTGTCATGCACTCGCTGGGCCGTCTGTTCACTGTGGCTCTCCTGGTTGTCCAGCCCGGTGCCATCCTGGCGCAGGACAAGACTGTCAGCGTCCGCTCGCCCGACCTCAAAGTGGTGGCGCTGGCGGACAAGGATACGATTCGCCTCATCGACGTGAAGACAAAAAAAGACCTGGCTGCCATGAAGGCGCACACTGGACTGGTAACGTCGCTGGCTTTCTCGCCCGACGGCAAACTGCTGGCCTCCGGAGGCGAGGACAAGACCGTCCGCCTCTGGGCGGTGATTAGCGGCAAGCAACTGCTGACCATCAAGGGCCATGCCGCCGCCGTCGAGTCGCTCAGCTACTCCGAGGATGGCAAGACGCTGACCAGCCGCGACGCCAACCAGAAAACCCACGTCTGGGACCTCGCGACCGGCAAGCAAATCCAGTGAACAAGTAGAATCGATGATGAGCCGATCTTGACGACGACGGGACGCGGGTCATAAGATATTCGGAGCAGCCACCACGCTGCCGAAGTGGCGGAATTGGCAGACGCGCTAGGTTCAGGACCTAGTGACCGTTAAGGTCGTCCCGGTTCAAGTCCGGGCTTCGGCACCTTGCAGCATAGGGACTTGGGGAAATTATCCCCGAGTCCCTTTTGCTTGCGCCTCGCTGCTTTGCCTGCTTTTGGGTGCATTTTGGGTGCAGCATGGCCTTTGTCCGGCATTCGCGTCGCAGGACCGACACCCAAGAATATGCAGCAGGAGGACGCGAACATGGCCTGGCTCGAACTGCCCGGCAACACCTATCGAATCAACTTCTGGCATGGCGGGCGGCACTTCAGCCGTAGCTTGAAGACGGGCGACGAGACCAAGGCGACAGCCACCGAGCTCCGGGTCGAAGAGAGCCTGTCCGATCTCGAACGCGGCCGGTTGAAGCTCTCCACCGGCGCCGACCTCATCGCTTTCCTGGTTTCCGATGGCACGCTGACCGAGCGACCTCAGCTCGAAGTGCCGCCTCCGGCACCGCCGGCACCGGTGACGCTGGGAGAACTGCGTGACAGCTACATCCAGACCCACTCGAACGGCGCCATGGAGGACAACTCTCTCGCGACGGTGCGGTTGCACCTGGGCCATTTCATCAAGAGCCTCGGTCAGAAGTTCCCGGCCCAGACGCTGGCCGTCAGCCACCTGCAAGCCCACATCGACCGCCGCGCCAAGAAGCAGGGACACCACAAGCGGCCCTTGAGCCCGACGACGCTTCGCAAGGAAATGGCCAGCTTCCGGGCCTGTTGGAACTGGGGCATGCAGACTGGGCTGCTGAAAGGCCCCTTCCCCAACGCGGGCCTGAAATACCCCAAGGCTGACGAGAAGCCGCACTTCCAGACCTGGCAGGAGATCGAACGACAGATCAAGGCGGGAGGAGTATCCAACGCGGCGCAGCGAGAACTGTGGGACTGCCTCTTCCTGTTGCTGCCCGAGATCGCCGAACTGCTCGCCCACGTTCAGCAGCACGCCCATCACGGCTTTCTGTATCCGATGTTCTGCTTCGCCGCGTACACGGGTGCCCGCCGCAGCGAGATGCTCCGCGCCAAGTTGCCCGACTTGGACCTCGACGGCAAGACCGCCATCATCCACGAGAAGAAGCGGGCCAAGGGCCGACGCACCAGCTGCCGGGTGCCGCTGGCGGACTTCCTGATTGGCGTGCTCAAGGACTGGCTGGTCGTGCATCCCGGCGGCCAGTACCTGTTCTGTCACCAGCTCGAAGTCGCCCGCAGCAAGAAGGAGCGGACCGAGCATGGCGCCCTGACCCGCAACGAGGCCAACGACCATTTCAAGCGGACCCTGGCCGGCAGCAAGTGGGACAAGCTGCGGGGCTGGCATGTCTTCCGCCATTCGTTCGCATCGAACTGCGCCGCCAAGGGCATTGACCAGCGGTTGATCGACGCCTGGCTGGGGCACACCACCGAGGAGATGCGGCGTCGCTACCGGCATCTCTTCCCCGACCAGCGGCGACAGGCGATTCAACTCGTCTTTGGCGAACACCATAACGGACAGGGCTCTTGATGGGCACTGGCGTGGGGCCGGTTCTCACTTTCTCACTTTCTCACTTTGCGAGAGGTGAGAACCGGCTATCAATCCAGCTCGGAGCGCCGGCGATACCACGCTGCCAGGCTCTTGCCGGTGCGTTCCGCCCATTGACGCAGCTGCTCGTGTCGGTCCTCGGTTCGAGCCAGGATTTCCGCCACGATGGTGCGTTCGCGTTGCTTCCGCGTTTCACGGCTGTCGCGATCGAGGCGGTGCTGGAGTGTCGTCGGTCCTTCCTGCACTCGCGCGGCCACCAGGTCCTGCCAGTGGCATGCAGCGTCACCCTGTTCCCATTGCACGCGGTCGTTCAGGCAGTTGATGAACAGCCGCACGTCCAGCGGCCGGCGCAGTGACTTGGACTGCTCGATCAGATACGCGCACACTTCGAGGCAGACGCCGGGCTCCAGGCGAAAGCCGACATGGTCGAAGCCCCGGCGGGCGATGGCACGCATGCGTGCCTGGATCTCAGCGGCCGAGAACTCCAGGTGGAGGCAGGCGATGCGGGTCTTCGCTGCACGCAGCTCGGGCACGTCGTCGATGGGCCGGTTGCCGACGAGAATGATGCCGCCGTAGAAGGTGAACTCGGCGTCCAGCGTGTGCGTGGTCCAGGCTAGCCCTTCCAGGTACGGTTGGACGGCGGATCGGACACAATTTTCGGTCGAGGCTTGCCGCTCCGGATGGAACGGGGACAATTGGGGCGCAATTTCGAGTGTTTCGTGTCTGATTTGCCTTTGCCCAGCACAGGAATGGGAAGACTCGTTTCCCGCCCGCTCTGCAGCTCGGGCTGGCGTCGAGGTAAGCTACGTGTGCGTCGCCAATGTTTTTCGGACGCCGGAGCCACGAGACGCGAGCCATGTCCCTTACCACACTGATTGGCTATCTCCTCGGCGATGCCGGTGCCGTAGTCGAAATGGCTGGCAATCCCTGGTCGGGCGTGCTGGGCCTGCTGTTCGTCTGCTCCACGGGGGCAGCCCGACATTATGACACGCATGACCTGCGCAGGCAGCCCTGGCGGCTGGCCGCGCCCTTGGCGGCGTCGCTGCTGGTTGGTGTATTGCTGTACGGCGTGCTGTATTTGCTTGCGGCGATCCAGGCGAGCCGGCCGCCCCTGTTGCGAAGCTGGTGGTCGTTGCTCGGACTGATCTGGCTGACTGCTCCGCTGGCCTGGCTCTACGCGGTGCCCTATCAACGCTGGTTCGCCCCCGGAACCGCAGTCCGGGCCAAGCTGTGGACGCTGGCCTTGGTCGCCCTGTGGAGGGTCTTGGTGCTCGGCCGGGCCGTGAGCCTTCTATTCCCCACGACGCCATCGGCCGGCTACGCGGTCGTGCTATTGACGGCGGATGTCGCGGCCCTGGCGGCCCTGGCGCTCTCCTGGCCGCGGGACGCA
>JAGVLI010000277.1 GCA_020054355.1 Planctomycetales bacterium
AACGCCCGAAACTCGCTGCTGCCCCTCACCCCCAACCCCTCTCCCGCACGGGGCGAGGGGCTTCTCGGACAGACTCAGAGCCGCCTGCTGTTGCGCGGCGGGCTAATTTGTAACACCACTGTAACACCTTTCCGAACCCTCGAACCACGGTCCTCGTAGAGCCGGCAGCGTCCATTCGTTTCGCGCCTGACTCGTTCCCTCGGCCCGGTTGCCGAGAAGGAGGACCGCCATGAGATCGCCTCTCGTCTGGGGTCTGACCCTGTCCATCGCAGTGCTGGCCTTTGCCCCTGGACTTCGAGCGGAGGAAATGCCGCAGCCCGACGCCGGCCAGGTCCGCGCCCTGGTCCGGCAACTCGACGATCAGCGTTTCCCGATACGTCAGGAAGCCGACCGGCGACTGCGGGAACTCGGCATCGGCGCGGTGCCGTTGCTGCGCCAGGAGCTGGCCCGTCGGCCCGCGCTGGAGGTCTATCGCCGGCTGGAAGCCATCGTCGAGGAACTGGCCCGGATCGAGTGGCGGCACGACTTGAAGGAAGCGCTGGAAGAGGCAAAGCGGACCGGCAAACCCTTGCTGGTGCTGTCCAGCCTCGGCCGCAGCAATGGCACCGGCTCGCTGGCTACCCAGGCGATGGCCGCCCGCACCCTGTCCGACCTGAAGCTGATTCACTTCATCAGCCAACATTACGTTCCGGTCTGGCACCAGCAACTCGATGACGCGAGCCTGGAATTCGACCTCTTCCCAGGGTTGCAGGACGCCGACTCGAACTACACCCCGGAACAAATCGGGCAGTACGAGGAGGGCCGGGGCGTCCGCAACCTGAGAACGTTTTTCTGCACTCCGGAAGGCACGGTCTTCCGTTGCCTGGAAGGATTCGCCAGCGCCGCTCCGTATCTGGCACAGGTGCAAGAAGCCCGCCAACTGCTTGGCGAAGCTCGAAGTGCGCCGGCCGGTCAACGTTCCGAATTATTGCGGACCATTTTGTCCTTGCGTGGCGAGGAGTTGACGCGCCAGCGCCAGGGATTGGCGGGCCAGGAAGCAGCGTTGGCCGACCTGCACGCCAGGTTACTGATGGCTAGTGCCACCCTGGTGGATCAACCGATCGAGTCGATTCTGGAAAGAGTCATCCGGGATAATCACTTCTTTGGGTGAAGCTTCGTCTCCAGGGTACGTTCCCGGTTCGGGGACTGATGATTTCGTTTCTGGAAATGTGCGAAGCCCCAAGCGGCGGTTCGCGTGCTAAACCGCAAGCGGCGGTTACTCGTGGACCGGGACATACACGTCCGCCGCCATGCCCGACTTGAAGACGCCCTGCGGGTCCTCGACGCGGACCTTGATGCCGAACACCTGATGGCGGCGCTCGTCCACGCTCTGCACGTTGCGCGGCGTGAACTCACTCACCGCAGCGATGTGGGCGATGACACCCGTGAAGCGCTTCTTGGGATACGCATCGACGGTCAACTCGACGGTCTGGTTCAGGCGAATCTTGCCCAGATCGACTTCGGAGACGTAGGCTTTGACCCAGAGGTCGTCGGCCCGCAGGACGCGGACCACCGGCTGATTCGGGCCGACCACGTCGCCGGGCCGCACGGCCAGCACTTCGACAATAGCCGGCTCCGGAGCGACCACGACCAGCTCTTTCAGATTGACGTCGATCTCGCGCAGCTTGCCGCGCAGCTCGGCGACGCGCGACTCGGCTTCCCGGATTTCTTCGGAGCGCGTGCCGGCTTCGAGCAATTGATAGTTGGCCCGCATCCGGGCCGCTTCCGCCTCGAACTCGGCGATGTCTTCCGGCCGGCTGCCGGCTTGCAGCAGTTTCAGCCGGGCTTGCGTGGCCTGCACCTGGCCATACAGCCGCCGCTGGTTGGCCTGCGTCGTGTCCAGCTGGGCCTTCGACGAGGCATGAGGATACAGGGCCTTTTCGCGGTCCAGCTCCTGCTGGGAGCGGACCAGGTCGGCGGTCCACATTTCCAGCTCGTGCTTGGCTTGCTCGATCTCCTCGACCCGGAAGCCAGCCTTCAGTCGCTGCACGCGGGCTTCCGCCGCCTGGAGGGCCGCCAGCGCCGAGTCGCGTTCCTCCTGGCGCGCCCCGTTGCGGGCTTTATCCAACAGCGCTTCGGCCGCGTAGAGCTTGGCCACGGTTTGCTCGCGCTGGGCTTCCAGTTCGGGCATTTCCAGGCTCACCAGCACCTGTCCCGGTTGCACCAGGTCGCCTTCCTTCACCGCAACCTGCTTGACGCGCCCGCCCGTCCGCGAGCTGAGCCGCACTTCCTGAGTCTCCACGGTGCCGGGCAGCTTGATCGGGCGGCTGCCGTTGCCCCAGGCCCAGTAGCAGCCGATGGCCGACGTCGTGCTCAGACAGATGGCGAGCACTGCCAGTTTGATTTTGCCGTTCATCTTCCCCCCTCCTCTTCATTCCGAGGCTGCCGGTCTTCGCTGGTTTGCCTGCGTGGCGGCCGGCGTTCGCTCTCTACTTCGCGTAGCAGTGCGAGGGCCGCTTTCGGACAGCGAATTCCAAAAAATTCCACGGATGGTCAACCGTCGTCGTGGGCGCACGGCAACCGGCGTGCGTGGACGAGGTTGCGGCAGCAGGGTAAAATGCCCTACGAACGGCACCGAACGGGAGCAGATAGCGAGATGAACGATGACGCCAGCATCCAGCTGCAAGGGCTGATCGACCGGATGCGGGCGGGGGACGTCGCGGCCCGGCACGAACTGCTGGAGCGCGCGTG
>JAGVLI010000360.1 GCA_020054355.1 Planctomycetales bacterium
CCGGCAGCGGTTGGCCCGGCTGGCCGACGATGCCCAGGTGGCCAGTCACTTCCACGGCCGGCACGGGCGGATTGACGCCGCGCTGGATCGTTACGGGCACGATTGTCTGATAGCCTTTTACCGCTTCAATCGCCGGCGGTCCTTGCACGATGAATGGCTCGGCCGATGACAGTCCGGCGACGAACGAAGAAAGTGTCAGCTGCGAGACGGCCGGGTTGCCGTCGCGCGACACCGTGAGCTTCTGCTCGGCGAAGCGCTGGAGCTGGCGGCCGCCGTCCTCGGCCTTGCCCGCGATCCGCAGCGTCAGCGGTTCGGTCAATGGCGGCGCTTCGGCGAGAGCGGACAACGTCAGCACGCCGAGATTGCCGCCGGCTGGCACCCGCCCGCCTTGCAGCGACAGAAACGGCGGCAGATTGGCGATGGTCAGTTGCACCGGCCCCGCGTAGCCGCGCCGGATCACGGGCACCGCGAGAAGGGCCGAGCTGCCGCGCGGTACGTTGACCTCCGAGGCCGATTGGCGCAGGTCGAAGTCGGGCAGCATGGGTTCCACGGTCAAGCGATAGCCGAAATTGATCCCGCCGCGCTGACGCTGATCGCGCAGCTCCAGGATCAACCCAGTCACGCCCATCGGGACCGTGAATTCCAGTGACGGGTCGGCGACCTTGATGGCCGGCTGGCCCGGCACGGTGGGCGGCACGTCCACATCATCGACCAGGGCCAGCTGCTTGCCGGCCGGGTCGAGGACGCGCAGCACGCCATCGAGGTAGGAACCCAGCGACTCGGCCTGCACGGCGAAGCGATAGCGCTGGCCGGCTTCGACCGCCAGTTGAAATCGATCCACATCGCCCTTGCGGTCCAGCCGCCCGTTGACCATCACCGGCGGTTTCAGTTCGACCGGCTTCGGGTTCGGCTCCCCGGTCCGGGCAATGACAATCTCCGGCAACTCGCCGACCGCCAGGCGCGGCGACGGCATGCCGAGCTTGCCGAGTGGGTCTAGCGGCAGCAGCATGGAACGGAAACCCAGCGCGTCTTGCAGCGGCCGTTGCAGCTTGGCTTCCTGCGTCAAGGTGCCGCCGCGCAAGGTGAACGCGACGTTCTCGCCGCGCCGCCCGCCGAGCGGAAAGACTTCCTCGACCACGTCGTAGTCGGCGATCAGCAGACGATAATGCGGTGGGGCGCCGCCGCGATACCTGCTGTCAGCAATTTCCACGACGTACTCGCCCGCTTCGGGGGCGTTGAAGATCACCCGCACATCGCCCGCCAGGGATTGCGAATCATCGGCGGCCAGGAAACGCTGTTTGCCATCGGTCACGCGAATTTGCGGCAGCAGCGCGGAACCCAGCCGGGCGGATAGCGCCTCGATCACGACTCGCTGGCCCTTGCCGGCCGGGAAGCGGTAGAAACCCACGTTGCCGCCGGCGCACTGGCCGTTGACGACCACGGGGAACGGCACTTTCTGCGCCTTGTCGAAAGTGTTGTTGCCCGGTGCTTCATTGACGTTCGGAAACGCTTCAACGCTGAAGAACGTGAGTGCCGAGATACCGTCTTCCGTCGCGACGCGGATCGGATAGACGCCCAGCGGGGTCGAGGCCTCGACGGTCAGCTGGATGCGCGCCTGGGCCGGGTTCGCTTTGGCTTCGGGCAGCAGCTTTTGCTCGGCCTTGAACGGCAGCAGCAAGCGAGTCTGCGCCGTCAGGTTCGTGCCGGCGACGACAATCTCGACGGACTGGCCGCGTTGAGCGCCGCGCGGCGTCATAGCGGTCACGGTGGGCGGAGCGGCCTGGAGTGCCGCGCGCCCACCCAGCAATAGGAACGAGCACAGCGCGGCGCGAATGAGACGAGACACGGCGGTGGTCTCCATGGCCGCTTGCGGCTTTGCGCAGGGTCAAGGGCGGGTTGGAAAATCAAGGTGAGATTCGCAAGATGTACTATCCGGCGACGAAGAAGGGGTGTCAAGCGGGAAGCAGGGTTCACCCAGCGCCATCCATCAGAAAGGCAGCTCCCATGGGCCGTTACAGCTTGCGCGAGTTCGCGCAGAAGACCGTGCAGAAGAACCAGAACCAGGGCCTCTTCGAGCTGGAAGGCGACCGGATGCTCGAAGTGCATCTCAACGGCATGGTCTGGACCAGCAAGGGGTCGATGATCGCCTACATCGGCAACATCAAGTTCACGCGCGAAGGAGTGCTGGAGCACGGCATCGGCAAGTTTCTCAAGAAAGCCTTCACCGGCGAGGGCATGCAGTTGACCAAGGCGGAGGGCAAGGGCGTCCTTTACCTGGCCGACGCCGGCAAGAAGATCACCATTCTGAACCTGCAAAACGAGAGCTTGTACGTCAACGGCAACGATCTGCTGGCCTTCGAGCCGTCGATCAAATGGGACATCAAGATGATGAAGTCGGTGACGGGCATGGTGGCCGGCGGCCTGTTCAACGTCAAGCTGGAAGGCACCGGCATGATCGCGCTGACGACCCACTACGACCCGCTGACGTTGCCGGTGAAGCCGGGCTACACGGTCTGCACCGATCCGAACGCGACGGTGGCCTGGTCGGGCAACCTCTATCCCGACTTGAAGACCGACATCAGCTTCAAGACGTTCTTCGGCCGGGGCAGCGGCGAATCGCTGCAAATGCGCTTCGAGGGCGAAGGTTTCGTGGTGGTCCAGCCGTTCGAGGAAGTGACTTTTCAAGCTCAAGGATGAAATTGAATAGGCGAGCGTCGCGGCGTCAGCGCGACGTGTTCGAGACAAACCGCGTCGCTCGCTTCTCCTGCCTCGACCGCCGGGATAAAATGCTGATGCAGGCCCTGAACCCGCAAAGTCGAGGTGACCGCATCATGTCGGCCGTATTTGCCGAGGACGGCGTCCGCTTCCAGTATCCGGAAAACTGGCGACTGGAACGCGACGACAACGAAGAGGGCTGGACCGCCACCCTGCAAAGTCCGCAGACGGCTTTCCTGATGGTCTGCCTGCGGCACGACCATCCCGATCCCCAGCAAATGGCCGATACCGCCCTGGAAGCGCTGCGCGAGGAGTACTCGGACCTGGAAGCCGACGACTGCGTCGATTCGCTGGCGGGCCAGCCGGCGGTCGGCCACAATATCCGCTTCTTCAGTCTCGACTTCACCAACACCTGCTGGACGCGCTGCTGCCTGACGGGCAGCGGCACCCTGCTGGTGATGGCCCAGTGCAACGATCTGGAACTGGAATTGCACGAGGCGGTCATGAAAGCGATCTGCGCATCCTTGAAGCTGGAAGATGAGTGATGGCGAGTGCGGCTGCCAGACACTGTTTGTCCGTGGGTTACGATTCCAATCGTGACAACCAATGAAGATGGTCACGATTGGAATCGTAACCCACGGGCCAGCGGCCGCTGGACTCGACGCTAGGGCGACTGAGAAGTTGTGTCCGCTTCCGGCCCGTGTTCCCGCACGTACCACTCGATTTGCCGCGCCAAGCCGAGCAGCAGTTTGACTTCCATCATCGTCGGATTCGCCCGGCCGATCAGGTGCCGCAAGGCATGCATGAGTGAGTCCGCCTTCGGACCATAGAGAAAGTGAATCTCCTCCAGGGCGGCGCGGAGCTGGCCGAACATGCGTTCCTGGTCGGCGAACGGGGCCGGCGGGTCGCCCGGTTGCGGCGCTGCGGTGCTTTGCGTGCTGGCCCGGTGGAGTTCGTACAGCGAGATCGCCACGGCCTGGGCCAGGTTCAGCGCGGGGTATTCCGGGGGAGTGGGAATGTGGATCAGGTAATGGCAGCGTGACACGTCCTCGTTGCTCAACCCGGTCGGTTCCGGCCCGAAGACCAGCGCTACCGGACCCAAAGCGGCCGCGGCGACCAGGTGCG
>JAGVLI010000738.1 GCA_020054355.1 Planctomycetales bacterium
CGCCCACGCCCAGGCCGTGCGCGTAGCGGTCCGAGCCGGCGGCCTTCTTGCCCGCCTCGCCGATGCTGTGAATCTCCCAGGGCTGGGTCGGGTCCTTGCCGGGCGCGACCCAGACCATTTGCTTCTCCTCGTAGCCCATGACCAGGGCGCGCTTGCCCTTGCCGAAGAGATCGACGTATTGCGGCGTCTCGTTGCAGGCGCTCTTGCAGATGACGTGCTGCTTCCAGTGGCCGTCCTTGTTCTGCGGGTTTTCGTACCAGTGGCAGGGCGCGCCGGGGAAGCCGACGACCACCAGGTCGGCCCAGCCATCCGCGTTCAGGTCGTCGGCCCAGCAGGCGAAGCACTGGCTGTAGCCGCCGGCGCCGTCCTTGTAGTCGCCCGGCTTGCGGATCTCGTGGACCTTCCAGTCCGGCGCTTCGTACCAGACGTCGCCGACGAGAATGTCTTGCTTGCCGTCCTTGTTGACGTCGGCGACGGCCACGCCCTCGGCGCGGAACTTCTTGTCGATGACGGTCTTCTTCCAGCCGACCGGAGTGGCCGACTCGTCCGCGCCGCCGGCCGGCAGCACGCAGAACCAGAGTCCGAGAGGCAGCAGGAGCCAGAATCGCGAGTGCATGGCAAGTCCTCAAGCTGGCGGGTTGATGTCGCTATGGGGAGAGATTCGCGCCCGATTATCGGGGGTAGTGGGGGCGAGTGCAATGGGATAACGCGGCAACCGGGACGCGAAACGGAGTTTCGCGGAGGTGCGTTCCCAAACGGAGTTTGGGAACGAGGGACGCGAACTTTGGTGATCAGGATGCCTTCTTTTGCATCGGCCAGTTAAAGACCGGCTCCAAATCGTGGATGAGCCTTCGCTCCCAGGTACTGATACTGGTGCCAGCGATCGACGAACCGGTCGCGAATTGAATAGTGATGATTCCTGGGTCCGGTTTCCAGAAGCCGTTGGAGATTAACTCAAACGCCCGGCCGCTTTTGAACTGACCTGCGGCTGGCCGAAGATCAGTATTGAGTGCGATGTAAAGGTAGCGCTCTTTTTCCCGAACCTCGATGAGGCCCGAAGATGCCGGGACGGCATCCACTTCGAGTTCGTCCAGGGTCACTGGCGGAGTTAGCGCCTGTTCGATGTTTGAAACGTCCAGTGCTTGTATTTTCTGTATGTCCGTTTTCTTCAGGTAGCGCGTTTTGCGGATATACAGCGCCCCCAGTCGAAGTTGCTGACTGGATAAACTGGGTGCTAGTCCATTTGCCAGTTTCTCGAATTCCTCGCCCAGAGCAGGATCAAGCAGGATGTCGTCAATCGACGCACCATATTTGTAACGAAGGCGAACTAGGGCGAACTCGATGACGTGCGCAAACTCCTGCACAACGCTGGGATGAGCTTCCGATTTTGTGGTTGGTGAAATCCGAATGCCGCGCTCCTGATACCGTGGGCTGTTCTTGCGGACATGCAACACCCTCCGGGCCAGGTAAGCTTGCGGAGCCTTTAGGCCCAGTTCTCGGCAACGTTTCACGAATGCCTTGGCAAGCTTCTTGTCCCACAACAGGGCATCAGGCGCGGTTCGGGCTCGCACGTCTTCAAAGGCTTGCACTACAAGAGCATCTTCGTGGTACGAGAAATTCGGATCGCTGCCCTGGTCAGCGAGCGGCTCCTCTTTTGCCAAAATGGACTCGGCAGTGGTGGCAAGTAAACCAAAACTCCCAAATCGGACGTTGCTGATCGGCTTCATCGTGCTGCCGAGGATCTTGCTGATAGCGTACTGATTCAATTCAGCCATTTTCCACCTGCCCTTCCACGCACCTGCTGGGACTTAGAAGTCCGCGATCTCGTGAAACACGTCGTTCACAATCAAGGCGACCGCCGCCTGTCGCGTATCGGCCCCCATTTTCTTGATCCACAGGCACAGTTTCGTGAGCTTCTCCACGTCTTCCAGGTCACTCCGTTGGGCATAGCATTCAATAAGGATTGGTTTGTCGCGGAGGATGTTGCCGCCCCAGTCCTTGTAGATGCCGGCAAACGTCTCAAACGCCGTGGCGCCGCCGAAAAGGTCCGCGAAAAGGTCCATTGCGCCTTCGGCCCACTGCTCTTGATTGTTTAGCTTCTTGTTCTTCTTGTCATGGCTGGGCACGATCAAGATTATCATGTCCTGGCGTGTACCAGCCTTCAAAACGCTGATGATCCTCTCGACTTCCTTTGCCACAGGCGATGGTTTCGACATGAACCAGCTCCATTGCCAGTCGCCCGAAGTCCTTAAAGCCAGGAAGTTTCTGGGCGATATGGCCTAGGTTCAATGTAGTGCGTCGTCAGAAGTTGCACCAGACAACTTCGGTTTCTCGCCCCTTCTCTTTGCCGCCAGCAGCATTATTTGGCAAGTCGAACGTGTGGAGGGACCAAGCGGCCAGTTCCTTGTCATAGAGCTGGGATGGATAGCCCGAGAGCATTACTTTGCCGCGGCAGATCAGCAAAACTCCTAGCAGTTCCCGGTGTTCCGCCTCGGTCATCTCGAAAGCGTAGGCCGTCGTCGCTGTTCTAGTTTCATGCAGATATGGAGGATCACAATAAAAGAGGGTATCCAGGCCGTCCTCGCGCCTGATGACTTCGACAGCCGGGCGGTTCTCGATAGCGACCCGTCGTAGCCGGGCATGGATGTCGGGCAAGCCATCCACGGCAGAAAGCCACTCCGAGACATTGCCGTTCATTCCACGTCGGGTGCGGGTGCGGGTTATCGATGTATAACTCTTCATGTTGGCAGCGCGGCTTTGCCTGGCGTCCACGAAAAACGCGACCGCGTCAGCTACCACATCGCCAGTTCCGGGATGGTAGATGTGGGCGTCCGTCCATTCCTGCCTGGCAAGCGGAATGGCCTCAACTGCCCTCTGAAAACGCCTAAAGGTGTCCTCGTTGCGCAATACTCGCCAAAAGTTCATTAGCCGGCCGTCAATGTCGTTCGCCAGTTCGGAAACGCCACGGTGCGACGACCTTGAGGATACCCAAAACCGACTATCCTCTGGCTCTCGGGCAAACAGAACGCGGCCACCGCCGAAAAATGGCTCGACGTAGTGCAGATGTGGCGGCATCAGCGCGACGATCTTGCTGGCAAGGTATTTCTTGCCACCGTGCCATTTAAGGGGAGGAGTCAGATCTTGCGGCTTTGTGAGATGCCGTTCTGCGGCGATTCGCAGTATTTCAGGATCACCGGCAGCGATTTTCGTCATGGGCGTTCTCGGTATCTGGGACAACTCTTAACCTAGTTCGCAATCAGATGATACGCAAGGAAAAAACATTCGCCCCGACCGAACGCCGAACGCACTTCCAATCCGGCTGGGTCCGCCAAACTTCCGGGTGGTGCATCCAGCGGGGATGGCAGTTGGCAGGCAAGCGGCGGGAGTTAGTCGCTGAACTTCGCGGAGGTATCGCTCAACCCCGCGCTGGCGGTGCTGACCTGGCGAATGCGCCGCTCTTGTATTTCCTTTTGCAAACGGCTGGACAACTCGGCTACCGGCATCGCGCCTAGCTCGGCTTCCTTGCCTTCGCCCAAGGCCCGGTCGCGCACCGACACGGTGCCGGCGGTCTGCTCCTTCTCGCCGACGATCACCATGTAGGGCACCTTCTCCAGGGACGCCTCGCGCAGCTTGTAGTTGATCTTCTCGGGGCGGTAGTCGCCGGTGACGCGCAGGCCACTCGCTCGCAGTTCTGCTTCCACCTTCTTGCCGTAGTCGGAGAAGCGCTCGCTCACCGGGCAGATGCGCACCTGCTCCGGGGCCAGCCAGAGCGGAAAGGCGCCGGCGAAGTGCTCGATCAGGATGCCCATGAAGCGCTCCATCGAGCCGAACGGGGCTCGATGGATCATCACTGGACGGTGGGTACGGTTGTCCGCGCCGACGTATTCCAGCTCGAAGCGTTTCGGCAGGTTGTAGTCGAGCTGCACGGTGCCGAGCTGCCATTCCCGGCCAATGCAATCGCGGACCACGAAGTCGATCTTCGGCCCGTAGAACGCCGCCTCGCCCTTCTCGACCGAGTAGTTCATCTTGCGGGCAGCGACCAGATCGATCAGGGTTTGCTCGGCCTTTTCCCAGTCCGCGGGGTCGCCGACGTACTTGTTGCTCTCCGGGTCGCGGGTGCCGATGCGGACGCGGTAATCGTTCAGCCCCAGGCTCGACAGCACGAAGAGCACCAGGTCCACGTTGGCGCCGACTTCGACCTCGATCTGCTCCGGGGTGACGAACAGGTGGGCATCGTCCTGGGTGAAGCCGCGCACGCGGGTCATGCCGGAGAGTTCGCCGGTTTGCTCGAAGCGGTAGACGGTGCCGAACTCGGCAAGGCGGACGGGCAAATCGCGGTAGCTGCGCGGCTCGGCCTTGTAAATCTGGATGTGGTGCGGGCAGTTCATCGGCTTGAGCAGGTAGCCTTCCTGCTCCTTCAGCCAGTCGTTGAGTGCTGCCGCCCGTTCGGCATGGGTCTTGGCCTCGTGATACTTCGGGATATTGATGCCGATGCCGTCGATCAGCTTCAGGGCGCTTTCGTGGACGCGCTCCAGCTTTTCCTCGGTGGTCTTGGCGGCCCGGTAGAACGGCGCTGCATAACCGGCCAGGTCGAGCCATTCCTGAAACTGCTTTTCCTTGTCCGCGTCCAGTTCGCCGGCCGACAGGCGATAGTGGATCAGGTCGAGCGCGCCGGCAATGTAGTTGAAGTACATCGGCGGGAACTGGGCATCGCGATAGTACGGAAAATGCCCGCTGGTACGGTACAGCTCCAGCCGGCCGATGTGCGGGGTATAGACCGGCTGGTAGCCGCGCTTCATCAGCTCGTCCTTGATGAAGCTCTCCAGGATGCCGCGAATGGTCGCGCCCTTGGGCATCCACAGGATCAGCCCGCTGCCGACCTGCTGGCTGATGGTGAACAGCCGCAACTGCTTGCCCAGCACGCGATGGTCGCGCTTCTTGGCTTCTTCCAGCTGATGCAGGTAAGTATCGAGGTCTTTCTGACTGAAGAAGCAGGTGCCGTAGAGCCGCTGGAGTTGCTTTCGGCTATCGTCGTTCTTCCAGTAGGCGCCGGCAATGCTCAGCAGCTTGAACGCGCCGATCTTGCCGGCATGCGGGATATGCGGCCCCCGGCACAGGTCGATGAACTCGCCCTGCCGGTAGAAGCTGAGCGACGGGAACTTGCTCAGCTCCTCGTCGATATGCTCGACCTTGTAGCCCTGCTTCATGTCGAAGACCAGCGCGCGGGCCTCCGGGGTGCCGCGCTCGAAGCGCTCGAACGGTTCGGCGGCGGCGACGATCTTCTTCATCTCCGCTTCGATGCGCGGAAAGTCCTCCTCGCGAATCGGCGGGTCGCTGTCGATGTCGTAATAGAAGCCGTTTTCCAGGGCGGGACCGAAGGCCAGCTGCGCGCCCGGAAAGAGCCGCATGACTGCGCGGGCCATGACGTGGGCGCAGCTATGGCGCAGCACGGTCAGGGCCTCGGCGTCCTTCTCGGTCAGGATTTGAAACGATAGCTCGCCATCGTTCAATTCGCGTTCGAGATCGACGATCTCGCCGTTGACCTTGGCCGCGACGGCAGCCTGCGCGAGCCGTTTGCCGATGCCTTCGGCGACCTGGCGCGGCCGGGTGCCGGGCGGGACCTGCTTGGTCGAGCCATCGGGCAGCTTCAGAGTCAGCATTGGAAGACCTCCCACGGAAAGGAATGATCGCCCACCCCTACAACGGGTGTGCCGTCCAGTGGACACGCGGGCGGACGGGGATGTTCGCCGCATGACCTGGGGAGAAAGAACGGAATTGCAGATTTCAAATTGCAAATTGACCGAACTTGTCCGGTCAATTTGCAATCTGCAATCTAAAATTTGAAATTAACTTCATTCGCCGACGTAGGGCATCAGGCCCATGTAGCGGGCGCGCTTGATGGCGACGCTGACGGCGCGCTGAAAGGCGGCGCAGGTGCCGCTGCGCTTGCGGCTAAAGAGCTTGCCCTGGCTGGTGCAGAGCTTCTTCAAGCCTGGTACGTCTTTGTAATCGACGAACACCGGACGGGGGCAGCCATCCTTGGTGCAGAATCGACAGCGGTTTTTACGGCCTCGGCCGAGCTTCTTCCGGACCATTGAACTCCTCGCCCTGCGGATTCGGTCGGGTTTTGGGAAATAGGTAAGATAGCGGCCGGCCCCGGTGCTGTCAACGGTTGGGCGGACGCGAAATCCAGCCGGGCCAGCCGGCGATTCTGCTTTACCCGGCCCGGCAATGCGGCGACAATCGCTGCGTGGTCCGATCCCCGCTTCAGCCGAAAGGAAGTCAACCCATGAGAACGCACGCACTGCTGATCGTGGCCGCCGGCCTGCTGATCGCCGCCGACGCCAAGGACGACCTCAAGAAAATGGACGGCACCTGGACGATGGTGTCGGGCGAGGAGAATGGCGAGAAGCTCCCCGAGAAGAACGTCAAGACCGCCAAGCTGGTTATCAAGGGCGACATGCACACCGTCCAGATCGGCGACGTGACCATCAAGGGCACGCACAAGCTCGATCCGAGCAAGAAACCGGCGGCCATCGACGCGATGGACACCGAAGGCCCGTTCAAGGGCAAGACGACGCTGGGCATCTACGAAATCGCGGACGACACCTTCAAGGTCTGCTTCGCAGGCCCCGGCAAGGACCGGCCCAAGGAGTTCACCACCAAGGGCGGAGCGGCCGTGCTCTATCACGTCTGGAAGAAAGAGAAGAAGTGAGCGTTCGCTCCCAGCCCTCAGCGCCCGCAAGGTTATTGCGGGCGCTGAGGCGTTCGAGGTCATCCTGGCGGGAATTCCAATGGGCTTCTACGACAACCGCTGTATGGTCACGGGCGTCAGCCTGTTGGGAAGCGACGCGGCGTTGGTCCTTCTTGAGGAAGCGGGTGCCGCTCATCGTCCCATCGCGCTGGCGGTCAAGGGCGCCTACGACCGGCTTGGTTCGATTGACCTCATTGAGAAGCGAGACCCGAACAACCGGCTTATTCTGCGGTTTTTCCTCGGTAAGCTCAAGTCCGGTGAGTTCAAGATCGATGAGGAATCCTTGCGGGGTACCGGACGTTGGCCGGTCAACGATCTCGAACGAGTTTTCTGGAACTTTGAACGCTACATGAACGACGGTCAGGAGAACTTTCTGAATGGCCGGCCGATTGTTTTCGCGCTGATTTGTCGTGCGATCTGGGATGCCCTTGCGCGATCTGGCTCCTCGGCGCGGACGTCGGCCGCGAATATGTTCCGAAAGCTGTTCAAGGACTCTCTCGTCGCCCAGGAAATCTATGGCGGCAACCTCCCGAAAGTAACCGAGCATCTGCGGGACTTGTCCGCGGTCAACGACTTCTTGGCTGCGCGCAAGCTGGCCTGGAAACCGACGGCAGCCGACGGCGCCCAGCATTCTTCCGAAGAAATGCGGCAATACCTGCAAGAGGCACGTCGCAAGTTCAAATCCTCGGCGGCCGTGCTCGAAGGACTCAGAGCCTATGAGCGCGAGGTATCAGAGCAGCTGGAAATGCTCGACACCAACAAGATTGACGACGCCGTCCTCGCCCTCCTGTACTTGGGCCTTCATGGTGAAGCAAGCGCCTGGAAGAGTTTCGATGAGGCAGCAATGGTACGCTTGCACGAAAAAGGCTACATCTCCGATCCGCGCGCCAAGGCGAAGTCGGTAGATTTCAATTCCGGAGGTCTGGAGCGTGCCGAAGAGTTGCTTCGAGAGTTGTTCGCCAAGCGGGACTGAAAAAGGCTGTGGTACATCCGGTAATCACTCGAAAGGCCGCGTATGATGACAAGGTGTCAGTACACGGAAGGAGACGATCATGGTCATCACGATTGGGCCTGAACTGGAAGCTGCCCTGATCGATCGGGCGCGGCGGCAGGGAGTCGCGCCGGAAGTCCTGGCCCTTAACGCGCTGAGAAATCAATTCCTCGAACCGACAGCGGCGCAACCGCAAGATGACTGGGAGCGTCGCTTGCGCGCGGTCGCCACGGACTGCGGCGTGGCGTTGTCCGATGCGGCCCTGGGCAGAGAAGGACTGTACGACTGATGGCTGTGCTGCTCGATACGAACGTATTGGTCCGATTGGCGAACGTGGCCGATCCCAAGTATCCAATCGCCGACAAGGCCGTTTTCGAGCTGCATCGTCGCGGGGAAACACTGCACATTACCCCGCAGAACCTGATCGAGTTCCGCAACGTGGCAACCCGGCCGAAGGCGGCCAACGGTCTCGAATTGCCCATTCCCGATGCGGAGGCAAAGGCGGCGGAGTTCGAGGCGCTATTTCCGTTACTCCCGGAGACGAAGGACATTTTCCCGGCGTGGAAAGCCCTGGTCGCCTCGGCGGGAGTGATCGGCAAGCAAGTTCACGATGCCCGGCTGGCGGCCGTCTGCCAGGTCCACGGAGTGAACCAGCTGCTGACGTTCAACACAGCACACTTTGCGCTGCTGGCAACATTTGCCCCAGGTATTATCGCTGTCGATCCGGCGAGCGTGTGATGGCGGTACCGCCGGGCTGAACCCGGCAGCTCGCAATCCGCTCCCATCACTTGCTGAACAGCTGGCTGTACGGCACCACTTCCCGCGCCTGGCTAGCGCTTTGCCATTCCAGCTTCATCACCGCCCCGCCGCCGTTCTCGTAATACTCCAGGCGAATATCGTAGAGCTGATTGGCTTGCAAGGTAATCGTCCCGCTGTGGACGGTCGGGCCGTGGTCGTTCCACTGGTCGATGATGAGCTGGCCGTTGATCCAGAGGCGTACCCCGTCATCGCTGGTGGTATAGAAGGTGTAGGTCTGGGAGTAGCGCGGCTTGAGCTTGCCGGTCCAGCGGGCCGAGAAGGTGTCGGTGCCGATGCCCGTGGCCGGGGAACCGCTGCCCCAGTTGTAGTTGACGGTCGAATCGATGCGGCTGACGCTCGCGCCGGTGAAATCGCGGTTGTCGAAGTAGGTGGCGGTCAGACCGTTGACCGCCGGAGTGCTGCGCAGGCTCTGTGTCGGGCCGACGCCGGTCGGCATGTAGCTGGCGTTCGTGGTCAGCAGGAACTTGTCCACGATGGCGCCGTCCTCGCGCATCCAGACGTTGACCGTGTGGATGCCCACCGCGGTCACGTTGATGGTCGCCACCACGCCGTCCAGCGTGTTCCGGGTCCAGCCGTAAGTCGTCGTCAGGTTGCCGACCTTGTCGGCGCTGGCGAGAGCAGCGCCGTCGAGGCCGACATGCAAGCTGTCGTCGCCGGTGGTCGGCCCCAGGCCGCGAATCCAGACGTAATGCACGCCGGTTTTGACGAAGTTGACGCGATAGTCGAGCCGAGGACTGGCCGTGACGTAGCCCACGTCATTAGTGATGCCGGTGTTCGGCGTCGTCACCAGGGCACTGCTGCCGGAGAAGCCCGCCGTCGCCGTGTAGGTGGCCCAGCTCTTTCCGCTCTGGGTGGACCGGCCGTCGAAGCTCTCCGCTTCCACGACCACCAGGCCGTTGCTGCCGCTGTCCTGCTGGAAGGGCTGCGCGGTCGTGGTGGCCTGCACCGTGAC
>JAGVLI010000889.1 GCA_020054355.1 Planctomycetales bacterium
AGACCGGCACGGCCTGGTCGCGCTGCAGGACCACGTGGCTGCCGATGACCGGCGGCAGCTTGACTTCCGCTCGCACCGACTCGGCGGGCAAGGCCAGGGCGACCCCCAGCCCGACGAATAAGGCGAGTACACGCTTGCGGTTGCTCATGGAGAGACTCCGGGGAATGAGATTCGACCGAGGATTGCACCAGCGGCGGGAGACGGACACGATTAGTATTGGCACAGCGCGGGCCGTCGGCAACGGAATTCCACGGAGTTCTCGCCATGCGTTCGCCCGGAACGTAAACTTGGTGCAAGCGATCCGCCCCGTTGACCTTCACCTCCCAGGTGCGACCATGCCGAAACCGCCGAGCGCCAAGGAAGCTTTGCGCCACTTCATGAACAGCGACGACCAGGTGTTGAACCTGCCCTTCGATGGCTTGCGCAGCGACGTGAGCAAGCACTGGCATCAGTTTCTCGAAATGAGCATGTGGGGGCTGCTGCGCAAGTCGGCGATCCTGGCACTGACCCGCTACCTGCATTCCGGGCCGCTCAAGAATGCCTTGCTGCGCTCGATCGGCGTCAAGATCGGCAAGAACGTCTTCATCGCCGCCACGGTGGCGCTCGACATCCAGTTCCCGGAACTGATTACCATCGAGGACGGGGCCATTCTCGGCATGCACTCGCACATTTCTACCCACGAAGTGACGCACCGCCACATCCGCCTGGGCAAGGTGCATATCGGCAAGAACGCCCTGATCGGCGGCCAGGCGACGGTGCGCTCCGGCGTCACCATCGGCGAGAACAGCGTCGTCGCCATGCGGGCCTTCGTCACGGAAAGCGTGCCGCCGAACACCCTCGTGACCGGCGAACCCGACCGCAAGGTCGTCAGCCTGGATTCGATCCTCTGAAGCTGGAATGGCCGCTGGCGGTTCGCTGCTCCGTTGCGTTTCATCTCATTTCACTGACACCCCTCCGCCAGTCTCAATGAGAATCAATAAAGGTTAGTGGCCACTAACACCAGGCGCGCGGCTGCTCCCTGTTCGCTTGAAGGAGTGGTTCAAGTGTCGGCGGTGTCGCAGCTGGCGTCGTCGAGGACATTCGCGACGGGTGGGTGGCACGTCCCTCGGTACTCCGAGGGCGTGCGCGGGACAAGCGACTTGTTGGAGGTGAAGTCATTTCGGGGTTCGGCACGCCCTCGGAGTACCGAGGGACGTGCCACCCATTACTCGTTCGCGCGTTTTTACTTCTTGAGCGCTGCCAGGTGCTCGTCCATCTTCTTGGCGCGCTGGCGGATGGCGCTGGCCAGGCGGTTGATGTGCTGGGAATAGTCGCGGCCCGCGCCGGGGTCGATCGCCGTCAGGGCGGGCTGCACTTTATCTTTCAATTCTTCCAGGCGCACCACCAGGGCTTCGGCATCGAAGATGGTCTTCATGATCTCCGCCACCCGCGCCCGGAACTTCTCCTTGCCGGCCGGCGTCTCCAGCAGCGCGCGGACCAGGAAGCCGTTGAAGTTCGGCTGGAGCGGGCCGTTGGGGTCGGCGAACATCTGGTCCATGCCCGAGGGGATGAAGACGAGCTTGTCGCGTTCCGGGTCGTGGTAGATGCGGTAATTGTTGCGGTTCATCGGGTAGCCGTCCCAGTCCCAGGTGATGACTTCCAGGGCCAGGTAGCTGATGAACTTGTCCAGGTCGAGAATCTTCTCCAGCTTCTGAAAGCGCAGCTCGGGGTTCGGCTCGCGGGCGGCGGCGGTCAGCGCCTTCAGGTCGGCGTGGTTGGCCACGTCGTTCTTGCTGGAGAGCAGCTGCAACGGCTGATCGATCTCGCGCAGGAACCCGCCGTCGTAGAAGTTACCGTGGCTGTTCTTGAAATGGCGTTCGAGGAAGTAGCGGTCGTAGCCTTCCTTGACGTAGTACAGGCCGCGGCGCTTGCCGTTGATGGTGACGATGGCATGGCCGACCCGCGACGCGGGCACGCCGGCGGCACGGAACAGTTCGCCGCAAATCAGCTCCGAGACGTAGCTGGGGTCCTGCACGGAGTTGGCCAGGTGCCACTTGTCCATGCCGTGAAAGCGCTGACCCTCGTGGAACTTGTCCATGTTGAGCGTCAGGCCCGCTTTATCGTCGATGGAACGGGTGCTGCCGGCAGCGCCCTTGACGTGGATGCCCACGTCGGTATAGACCTTGTCGCCTTCCTTGAGCGTGCATTTGACGTACTTGCGCGGCTCGCGGCGCAGCGAATCCAGGTCCTTCGGCGTCAGCTCGATGGACACCTCGATGACCTTGTTGCTGTTGAAGAAGGCGGTGCTGGCTTCGGCGGGCTTCGGCTGCTGCGCCGGGACCAGGGCCGTGCTGGCGGCACAGAGCGCGAATAAAGCGAGAACCCAGCAGGCGGTGATTTTACGAAGCATGGAATGGCTCCCACGGCAAGCAGTTTGAATTACGGATGAAAGGTCGACCGCAGGAAGGTAGGTCCGGCGAGCCGAGCCGGACCTGTCGCGCCCTGGCAATCCAGTGGCCTCTGGCCCGTGGGTTACGATTCCAATCGTGACAAACTTCACGGCCGGTCACGATTGGAATCGTAACCCACGGGCCAGCAGTGCCTGGCAGCAGCACTCCGCTCGGCTCGCGGCACCTGCTCGGTAGGTCAGTTACCTTTGATTTCCACGCCCTGGACGCCTTCCAGGCGGTTGAGGTCGGCCACCAGGCCGAAGGTTTGTTCCGCGCCGCGCATGCGGATGGCGTAGGTCACTTCCAGGGCGCTGCCGCCGCGCACCGTGGCCAGGCCCGTGAGCCGGTGGGCGGCGACGTACTGGTCCAGCACCTTTTCGAGTCCGTTGTCGGCGGGCCGGCCGGCGGTGCAGCGGAGCACGAGTTGTCCTTCGCCGCCGGGCTGCTCCTCGACCGCGCGCGGTCGAAAGACCCAGGCGACCACCATCACGAAGGGCGTGCAGATCAACGGCCCCGACCAGTAGCCGGTGCCGGCGGCCATGCCCATCACCACGGAGTAGATGACGAAGGAGGTGTCGCGCGTGTCTTCGACCACGGTGCGGAAGCGGACGATGGCCAGCGAGCCGACCAGGCTGAAGGCGCGGGCCACGTTATTGCCGATCACCAGCGTTACCAGGGCGATCAGCACGGACAGCAGGACCAGCGTGGCCAGGAAGGCGCGGTCGGCCTTGCGGCGGCTGCGGCCGGCGGCCAGGTAATGGATGCCCGCGGCCAGCCAGCCGAACAGGAAGGCCACCGTCAGGCGGCTCAGGAACACGGTCCACGGCAGTGCGCCATCCTCGCTGGCGGCCTGTAGCAGCCATTCCGGCATCCACGTTCCTCCCAGGGCTTGATCGAACGTAGGTCAGGCTTTCCAGCCTGACTGTGGCGTCAGAGTCAGGCTGGAAAGCCTGACCTACAAGGCGCATCACTGGGCGCGGGCTTCGATCGCGGGCCGGCTGTCCGGCAAGGC
>JAGVLI010000038.1 GCA_020054355.1 Planctomycetales bacterium
CGGGCGGCCGGCTGGTCGTCAACGTGGCCACCCTGGAAATGCTGAACTCCGCCTACACGGTGCTGAAGGGGCTGGCCGGTCAGGTGCAGGTGCTGCTGGTCAACCTGGCGCGTGGGACCGAGCAGCTGGAAACGCTGCGCTTCGAGGCCGTCAATCCGACGTTCTTACTGAGTGCAAGCAAGGCAGGACGCTCGACTTGAAAGTTCGCTCACGGCTGCAATTGGCCAACCAGCGGAAAGTCATTGGCGTTAATCAGCGCCCACCAGAGGTCCGCCAGTTGCGTCCGGCGATCCACCATCGGTTTGCGGGCTTTCAGTTTCGATTCGATTTCGTTGCACTCTTTGTCGGCTGGCAGCCGGCCCACGCCCATCAGGCACATGAACTCAATGGCATGGTGGTCGCCGAGAGACTCGGCAGTGTCCAGAATGGATCTACTCGCGTGCTGAATGGGTAACTTTTCGATGTAGCGGACGGCATGCAGCAGCCGTCCCATGGCAGCATCGCGGTCGCGGAGCATGTCAACGCGGAAGTCCTGCAACTGCAACCGTGCCTCGGCCAGCGACGTGTTGTAGTTGGGGTGCTTTTGCAGTCGATCGATCCAATCGGCTAGGACGGTCTCGCGCTGGGCGGCCGCCTTGAGCAGCTTTTCGCCGTCCTGGCGTTCCTCGGCCGTGGCGGGGCGGCCGAGCGCCAGCAGATACAGAGCGTGAACCAGTTGCTGTTCGCTGGGCGGTTCCTAGCTCGCTTGAGCGTGGGTGAGAATCCGCTGGAGCGCGTAGCGCGGCCGATGCCGTTGTTCGATGGCCGCGATCAGCCGTTCGGCGCGCACGCGAATTTCAAGATCGCGGCTTTCGGCCAGCGCCTGGCGCAGCGCCGGCAAAGCCGCATCACCTTGCTGTTCCAGCGCTGCTGACGCTTGTTCGCGCGTCAGGAATTCCTTGGCGCCCAGCTGGGAGATCAGTTCCCGCACCGCCGCGCCGGCGCGCGGCTGGTCGGCTGCCTTCGGCGAAGCAGCGGGGACTGCCAACCAACAGATTCCAATCAGCGCCGGACCGGCCTGGAGCAGTTTCATGACGGGACTCCTCTGTCTCGTTAGACAGAGTTGCGCGCGGGAAAGTTCCGCCCCGTATTGTTCCGCGCGTAACGACTTGCTAACTTGAAATCAGCCGGCGACTTGCCAGCGGCAGCTTCCAGCACGACGACGGTTCGCATTCATCCTCGGCGGAGCCAACGTCCATGAATCGCATTCCGAAATCCACCTGGATCGGCGCGGGGTTGTTCGATCTGGTTGGATTCACGGCCATCATTTTCGCGCTGACCGGCGAAGGCGGAACCGATGTGGTGACGCTCAGCGCCGGTATCGCGCTGATGGCTTGCTCCGGACTGCTGTTCGTGATCCGCCTGCCGGCGCTCCTGCTGGCGGGCTTGACGGCCAGCGTCTTGCTGATGGAATTCGCCCCGACGGCCTTCGCGAACCTTGGCGCGACGACGCACTGGCCGGCGCAAATCCTGACTCTCGGCGGCATTGTCGTGCTGTTTTTCGCGGCGGCAGCTATCGGCGGCCAATCGGCGGCTTCGGGTGGCTGCTGAGGCAGCCGCTGAAGTCGACCGGCAGTTGCCGCAATGGCTATTTCAGGAAAACTTCCATAGCGTGGCCTGCTGGCCGCAACCAAACGGCAAGCAGTTTTGCAGGGGCTGTATCCGCGTTTGCTCTGGCACGGCAGCCAGCAGTTGCATTGCCGGGATGTGATGCGTTTTCTGGGGCAACGGCTGACGCAAGCCGGGGAAGTGCCCGGCTGGTTCCGGGGTGAGGTGACCACGGACCTGCGCGGCTCGGCGACTTGGTTTTTTCCTTGCATCGGGCGGCTGCGCACGGTATCGTCCCAAAAATCCTCGACTAATCCTCGACCGCGTGCAGCATACGGAGGTGCCCGGACATGGCCCTATGGAAGTGGTTTCCGCGCGCACGGAAGGCGACTTGCCTGGCGCCGCCGGTCAGCCAGGAGGCTCCCGAACGACGGATCGCCGCCCGCTATCGTTGCCGGTTGAATTGCTATTACAGCCCGATCACGCTCGCCCCCAAGGGACCGCCCGGCATGGCGCGCGTGCAGGACCTCAGCACCGACGGCATCCGGCTCGAAGCCGCCCATCCCCTGGCGCCGGGCACCTTTCTCGCCCTCAGCTTGCAGACGCTTCCCGGTCAGTTCATGCGTCAGTTGAGCGCCCGGGTTATCCGCCTCAGCCGGACGGCACTCGGCGATCGTTGGATCATCGGCTGCCATTTGACCACGGAGCTGAGCGAACACGAGCTGGACGCCCTGCTGTAAGTTCGCTCGGCACCTTTGGGGCTACCGGACAAAACTCGTGGGGCCCGCTCTGCGGACCATTGAATCGCCGCGAATCGCAAGGGCGTGGTCCGCACAGCGGACCCTACGAAAATTCGATCCAGCAGCCCTTGGCGGCCCGAAACACGCGCTCTCTTGAACTTGTCCCCCAGGATGCGACAATCAGTGTTGACCGTCCGTCCGCCGCTCAGGGGGTAAGCTCAATGGCCGAGGTGCTGACCTGCCCGCAAGGTCACCAATGGGAGTTCGAGTTCGACGAAAACTCGCAATCGCTCTCCCAGCCAGTGGCCTGTCCGACCTGCGGCACGGTCGTGCCTCTCTTCGAGGCCGTCTCTTCCCGTCTCGACAACACCTTGCTTGGCCAGGCCCCGGTCGTGCCGCCGCCAACCCCGTTGCCGCCG
>JAGVLI010000737.1 GCA_020054355.1 Planctomycetales bacterium
CGACCACTGGGCGCCGCTCTCGACGCTGGCCCTGGCCGGCGGCGGCCTGAAGATGGGGCAGACGGTCGGCGAATCGAACGCCAAGGCCGAAGTGCCGAAGACCACGCCCATCGGCCCGCAAAACCTGATGGCCACGGTCTTCCACGTGCTGGGTCTGCCGCAAGACCTGCACTACAAAGACCCGACCGGCCGTCCGGTGCCGATGCTCGACAACGGCAAGCCGATCGCCGAACTGGTGTAACCGACCAAACCATTGAGCCGCGAGCCGATAGGCGAGCGCTACTGCCAGGGGCTGTTCTCCGGTGTCATGCCGGGGAACGGCCCCTGTCGCGTTTTCCGGGTTTAGTTGAGTGACTTCTGGTCCGTGGGTTACGATTCCAATCGTGACAGGCCGCGGAGCTGTCACGATTGGAATCGCAACCCACGGGCAAACCGTGCCGCGCAGCACTAGGAACGAAACTGAAAAGTAGCGATCCGCACCGCTCGGGCTATACTGGGCGCATCTCGACTATCTCTCCCTTCGGAGGCCTCGCCATGCTTGCACGCCGCTGCCTGCTCGTCCTGGGAATGCTCTGCGGACTGCTTCCAGCCCTCCATGCCGAACCGCTGCCTAACACCAAGGCGCTGCAGGCCGAAGGCGACCTGGCGGCGAAGATGGTCGCCGGCATCGACCAGTACCTGATGCGCGAGCTGTCGGCTTCCGTCGAGAAGCGCAAGCAATACTGGAAGCCCGACTTCTCCTCGGCCGAGAATTATGCGAAGTCCGTGCAACCCAACCGCGACCGACTGAAGAAGATCATCGGCGCGGTCGATCCGCGCCTGCCGGCGGAGATGCACTACGTCGCGACCACGGATACGCCGGCGCTGGTCGCCGAAACCGAACGCTACAAGGTCTACGCCGTCCGCTGGCCCGTCTTCGAGGGCGTGGACGGTGAAGGGCTGCTGCTGGAACCGAAGGAAAAAGCGATTGCGAACGTCGTCGCCATTCCGGATGCGGACCAAACGCCGGAGATGCTGGTCGGTCTAACACCGGGGGCGTGGAGTCCATTTGCCCGGCATCTGGCCGAGTACGGCTGTCGAGTGCTCGTGCCCGTCTTGATCGACCGCAAGGATACCTGGTCGGGCAATCCGCGCATCCGGATGACCAATCAGCCGCACCGCGAGTTCATCTACCGCATGGCCTTCGAGATGGGCCGGCACATCATCGGCTACGAGGTGCAAAAAGTGCTGGCGGCGGTGGACTGGTTCTGCCGGGAAAAGGGGCACGCGCCGGTTGCGGTCTGTGGTGATACGGAAGGAGCCCTGGTGGGGCTGTACGCCATGGCTATCGACCAGCGGATTCAGGGCGGGATGATTCGCGGCTACATCCGGAAACGCGAAAACACGTGGATCGAGCCGATCTATCGTAACGTTTGGGGCTTGGTCCAGGAGTTTGGTGACGCTGAGGTAATCCGGCTGACCGCACCTGGCGTTGTGGTCGTGCCCTTTGAACCTGGAGTGGAGATCGCCGGGCCGCCTGCCGCCCGCCCAGGCCGAGCAGGTGCCGCGCCGGGCCGTCTGGGCTTTCCCAAGGAGGAGAGTTTACGCGAAGAGGATCGGTTTCAGGCCGAGATCGACGCCAATCTGGTGAAGGTCTATCGCCATCGCGCCTTTCTTTGGGGGGATCTTACCACGAGCACTTCCCTTTCCACCGTTCTGAAAACCATCTGCAAGAACGAGCCGCAGCCACCGCTCAAGCCAACGGACCCGAAGGAACTGCGTCTGGCATTCGACCCCGCCCCCCGCCAAAAGCGCCAGTTCGAGCAGCTGGTCAACTTCACGCAAAAGCTGCTGCGCGATTCCGAAGTGGTCCGCGAGAAGTTCATCTGGTCGAAGCTCGATCTGTCGTCGGTCGAGAAGTTCGAGAAATCGACCGAGCCGTTCCGCAAGTATCTCGCGGAAGAAGTCATCGGCCAGTTACCCGCACCCACGCAGCCGCTGAATCCGCTTACCCGCGAAGCCTACGACGAGCCGAAGTGGAAGGGCTACGAAGTCACGCTCGACCTCTATCCCGACGTCTTCGCCTACGGCGTTCTTCTCATCCCGAAAGACCTGAAACCCGGCGAAAAGCGGCCGGTGGTCGTCTGCCAGCACGGACTCGAAGGCCGGCCGCAGGACGTGGTCAATCCGAAGATGAAGACCCGCGCGTACCATTCCTACGGCGCGCAGCTGGCGGACCTGGGCTACATCGTCTACGCACCACAGAACCCGTACATCGGCAAGGATGACTTCCGCGTCCTGCAGCGCAAGGCGAACCCGCTGAAGCTGTCGCTGTTCTCGTTCATCGTCCGGCAGCACGAGCGCACGCTCGACTGGCTGGAAACGCTGCCGTTCGTGGACAAGAACAAGATCGGCTTCTATGGCCTGTCCTACGGCGGCAAGACCGCGATGCGGGTGCCGGCCCTGGAAAAGCGCTATTGCCTGTCGATCTGCTCCGGCGATTTCAACGAGTGGGTCGAGAAGATGATCTCGGTCGAGCGCCGGGTGAGCTACATGTTCACGGGTGAATACGAGATGTACGAGTTCGACCTGGGACACACATTCAACTATGCGGAGATGTCAGCGCTGATCGCGCCCCGGCCGTTCATGGTCGAGCGCGGCCACGACGACGGCGTCGGCATCGACGAGATGGTGGCCTACGAGTTCGCCAAGGTGCGCCGGCTCTATTCCCGGCTCAAACTGCCGGAGCGAACGGAACTGGAGTTCTTCGACGGCGGGCACGTCATCCACGGCCAGGGGACGTTCGCGTTTCTGAAGAAGCATTTGCAGTGGCCGAAGTAACCGCGCAAGTTACGAGGACGTTACACCAAGCCGCAGCGGGCGGGTTTACAATCCTGGGAAAAGGAGGTCCCATGTTTTGTTGCCGCGCGGTACTGCTGCTGGGGCTGCTGGGGTCGGCGGTCTGGGCTGCCGCCGCGCAGCAGGCCAACCCGAAAGCCGGAGGGCCGAAGGCGCCGAAGGCCAACCCTGAAACGCCGCCCATCCAAGTTGTCGTGCAGTTCTCGGTTTCGGAACTCGATCCGAAAGACCCCAAGGACAGCTATCTCGAATGCCTGGTTCGCAATCGGGGCAAGGTCGCGGTGCGGGTGCCTACCGTTTACAACGCCGGCTTCGACCGCGACATGATTCTCAAGGGGGACGCGGCGGAGAAGGAGCGTTGGGGACTGTGGTTGGTGTCGTGGCACCCGAAGCCGCCCAAGCAGCAGTTGGCAGCACTGGAGCCGGGCAAGGAATTGAGTGTGTTCAAAGCGGCCCTGAAGGACATTCTGCTCCTGGATCCCAAGGCGAAAAAGCCCGAGCATCGCTGGGAGTGGGAAGCCTGACCCTTGCCCCCTCCCAGCCCCGTGTGGGCCCTCGACCGCAAGCTCCAAAACGCTTACTTTTGGATGGAGATCAAGATTGAAGGCGACCGGCATACTTCCGAGAAAGCGTTGCTGAAACTGAAAGACGCTGGCCGATGATCGGCAAGCTGGCGGCCCGCCGCGAGGCGGCTCGCTGCAACTTATTGTTTGCTCGGTTCAAATGGCGGTCTGCCGAAAGGTTGCGGCGACGGACGGCGGAGCCGTTCGAGCGCATCCGGCAGCGGTGCGTCGAGGTTGGCAAGATTGTACGACAGGGCTTCGGCGACCGCCCGGCGGATCGTCGGCTGCGCCAGCAGATAGGCTTCCGCCGAAAACTCGCGCGGCCCCCGGCCCATCCACGGTTTCCAGTCGCCGCCCGGTTGCTTGCCCTTTTCGCCGAACTGCGGCCGCTGCTTCTCGATCTCCAGGAAAACCTGGTTCGATTCGGTTGGTTTGTTCTGGTAGGCCAGCACCAGGCCCAGGCCGATCTTGCCCAGGCCGCTGTAAATTTTCGTGTCGTGCGGCGGCTTGTCGCGCAGGTTCTTGAAAAAGGCTTCGGCTTCATCCAGCCGGCGCTGGTCCACGTAGAGCAGGCCGAGATGCTGCGTGGCGTCGAAGTGCTTCTTGAATTCCTCGAACGCGCCGGGATTGAAGCCTTTCTTGACGACGGCCTGCCACTCGGCTTCCTTGTCGATGGCTTGCGAAGTCAGGCGGACGGCTGCCGTGGGCATTGGCCGGGTCGATGGCGGCGCCGCCGGCG
>JAGVLI010000684.1 GCA_020054355.1 Planctomycetales bacterium
CGCCAGCGAGGGAAAGGCTGCCACTCTCCCTCGCTGGCGCGTCGGGCTAACGTGGTTCGCGGGCAGATGGTTTCCTGCCGCTCGCCCAAGTAAGCGGAAGTCGAAAGCGGTCAGCGGCTGATGCGCAGCCCGGAGCCTTTCAGCAAGGATTCGACTTCCTGACGATTGATCCAGGCGAAGTCGCCGGGGATCGAGTGTTTGATGGCGCTGGCCGCCACGCCGTAGTCCAGCCCCTTTTGCAGATCGTCGTCGAGCAGGCCGTGAATCAGGCCGGCCGCGAAGGAGTCGCCCGCTCCGAGGCGATCCACGATCTCGACCTCATAGCTGCGGGTGCGGAAGACGCTGCCGCCTTGGTAGGCGATGGCCGTCCAGGAGTTCTTCCATACCAATGGGTTCTCGCGCAGGGTAATCGCAACGATCTTGAGCGGAAAGCGCTTCGTCAGCTTGGCGGACACCTCCTCGTAGTCCTGGCCCTGGATGCCGAAGACGCGCTCGGTATCCTCCTCGGTGGTGATGAGCACATCGCAGAATTCCATGAACGCGGACATCCAGCGGCCGGCGTCGGCCTGGTTCCAGAGCTTGGCGCGGTAGTTCAGGTCGATGCTGGTTTTGACATTGGCCGCGCGGGCGGCTTGCAGGGCTTCGCGGGTGGTTTCGGCAGCGCTGGTGCTCAGCGCCGGCGTGATGCCGGTCACATGAAACCAGCGCACTCCTTGGAAGACCTTGGCCCAGGGCACCATGCCGGGCGCGATCCGCGAAATGGCCGAATCCTTGCGATCGTACAGCACGCTGCTGGCGCGCGGGGCGGCGCCGAATTCCAGGAAGTAGAGGCCGACGCGGTCTTCCTCGGTCCAGACGACGGAATCGGTGCACACGCCGGCTTCACGGCCTCGGTTGGCAATCACTCGCCCGAGGGGGTTGTTGGTAAGGCGCGAAACCCAGGCCGTGGAGCGCCCCAGGCGGGACAGTCCCACCGCCGTGTTCAGTTCGGCGCCGCCGATCTGGAGGTCGAGTTGGTGCGCTTGTTCCAGCCGGGCGAAATGGGGTGGGTTGAGGCGAACCATCGCCTCGCCGAAAGTGACGACTTCACAGGCCATGATCGTTTCACTTCACTGGAATGAAAGGTAGGGATTATGGCTTCGCATGAACCCGTGTTATCGAAGGGGAATGCCGGTACCGATGAAGAATAACTACGGTCGAGGGCGCGGATCACACTAAAACTCATGCCAAATCCGGTTAAGCAACCCGTAAATATGGACGCAGCGCCTTGACTGACATGGACTTGACGTATACAGTAATAAATGATGTGGTCTTTGGGATCGCCTGGAGTTCATGCCACTCAGCCGCAGTCGATGAACCGAGAGGCGTACGCCGAGATTCACGCCTGGGTCCTGCAGGGGAAGGGGATCTTCACCGGCGCGTCGAATCCCAAGTGTTTGGGATTATATGCGTGGGAGCCAGCAAACACCTAGGAATGGCCCCTTGTCTCAGAGAAGGATAGGCGGCGATGCTAGTACTGTCCAGGAAAAAAAACGAAAGTATCGTCATCAACAATGACATCACCGTCACGGTGGTGGAAATCCGCGGTGACAAAGTGCGTCTGGGGATCGTGGCACCCAAGGAAGTGCCCGTCCATCGCCAGGAAGTGTTCGACGCCATTCACGGCAAAGCGGCCGAACCGGCTCCCCAGCCGGCCGTCACCGCCAAGCCGATCGATTGAGGCAGTCGATTCGCTTCCGCTCGCGGACGACTTCCCACTAGCGGCCCTTTTCCCCGGTCCGAACCGGATCAACGCTGATTCGGTCCAGGGATGAGGGCTTTTGTTGTTGATGGGCCATGACGCAGCTGACCGTCGCCGTGATTGGGGCCAGCACCCAGCGCCGCAAGTTTGGGAACAAAGCCGTGCGCGCCTACCGCCAGCGCGGCTGGCAAGTCTTCCCCATCCATCCCACCGCCACTGAAATCGAAGGACTGCCGGCCTATCGGTCCGTGCGCGACGTGCCAGTCGGCCGACTGGATCGGGCCAGCTTCTACCTGCCCCCAGAGGTCGGCCGAAACGCGATTGAGGATTTGGCCGGAATGGACTGCGGAGAAGTCTGGCTCAACCCGGGTGCCGACTCCCCCGAGGTAGTGCGCAAGGCGCGGCAACTGGGCCTCAACGTGGTCCAAGGGTGCAGCATCGTGGACATCGGCGTCAGCCCTCACGATCTGGATTGATCCAGCACCCCTGGCCGCCAGTTCAAAACTCCTCCTTGTTGATGTCCTTGCGTTTCATCTTGCTGGCCAGCGTATCGCGCACGACGCCGAGCAAGCGCGCCGCCTTGCTGACGTTGCCCTTGGTCTGGCGCAACGCTTGTTTAATCGCCCAGGTCTCCAGTTCCTCCAGGTTCAGGGTGGGCGCGCTGGCTTCGTGAGTGTCGGCGGGGATCGGGAGATCGTCGGCATCGAGCGTGGTCTTGTCGCTGACGACGACGGCGCTCTCCAGCACGGCGCGCAGCTGCCGGACGTTGCCCGGCCAGGTATAGCTCTGCAGCCTCGCGAGTGCGTCCGGGGTCAGCCGCACGGTACGGCGGCACTCGCGGCCCAGCTTGTCGAGGAAATAGGCGGCCAGGGTCGGAATGTCCTCGGGATGGTGGCGCAGGGCGGGTACTTCGATCTGGATCACTTGCATGCGGTACAACAGCTCCTGACGGAACTTGCCCTTGCGCACTTCTTCTTCCAGTTCGCGGTTCGTGGCGGCGACGATCCGCACATCGACGCGGATTTCCTGGGTCGCGCCGACGGGTCGAAAGGCGTGGCTTTCCATCACCCGCAGCATCTTGGCCTGACAGTCGAGCGGTAATTCGCCGATCTCGTCGAGGAACAAGGTGCCTTCATCGGCTTGCTGGAACAGACCCGGACGGTCGCGATCCGCCCCGGTGAACGCGCCTTTCCGGTGGCCGAATAGCTCGGCCTCCGGCAGGGTGGCCGCGATGGCCGCGCAATTGACCGC
>JAGVLI010000713.1 GCA_020054355.1 Planctomycetales bacterium
CAGCACTTCGTCGCAGCGCTGTTCGAGGTCCGCGCGCCCCAGCCCGTACAGGCCGCCGAAGAAGGCGAGGTTTTCGCGGGCCGTCAATTCGCCGTACAGGGCCAGTTCCTGCGGGACGATGCCAATCTGTCGGCGCAATTCGGGATCGTTGACGCCCACTTTGCGGCCGAGAATGCGGGCCTCGCCGCCGCTGGCCGGCAGCAGGCACGACAGGATCGACAGCAGCGTCGTCTTGCCCGCGCCGTTCGGTCCGAGCAAGCCGAACATCTCGCCGGCTTCGACCTGAAAGCTCACGCCTTCGAGGGCAACGGTCGCGCCGTACTGCTTCCGCACGTCAATCACTTCGACAATAGGCATGGGTTCACCGCAAGGTCGCCGCCCGCGCTCTGCCGGTGGTTGGGCTGGGTGGCCAAGGAATTCACGTTCAATCGAGTGACGGTTTGTCCGTGGGTCACGATTCCAATCGTGACTACTCCACTGCCTGTCACGATTGGAATCGTGACCCACGGGCAAACCGTGGTTGGCGGCAGCATCAATATAGCAGGGCCGTCCGGGTTGCCCGGTCCTGAAGTCGCCAGCAACTGCCCGCATGTTGTGCAGGCTTCGCCGGTTTCCTGGTCAGCCCGGCTGAAACTTCGCCCGGGCACGAATTGCCTCCAGACTCGCCGCACTTGGCCAGGCATACGGTAAATCTCTGGCATCTATCGCTTTGCAGCGGCAGCATCCTCGCGCGGCCGAGGTTGGCATGAGGTTTGCGAAACCTGCTGCCCGGAGCCGAGATGTTGCCCTTCGCTTCCAGGCGTATTCTCTCCCGCCTGCCTCTCCCTTCTCTGGCCGTTCCGAGAGGCTGTCCGAGCCATGGATAGTAGTTGCTGGGCAAGCAGCCGCTTGCTCCCAATCTGCCGCTGCGCCTGCTCGAACTGCCTCTGAACCCCGATCTTCCAGACACGCACCGGGAGGGATGAGGCGATGCAGTATGGATACCTGATCGACATGGATGGGGTGATTTACCGGGGGAGCGAGTTGATCCCCGGCGCCGATCGATTCATTGCGGAGCTGCGCGAAGCCGATGTGCCTTTCCTCTTCCTGACCAACAACAGCCAGCGGACGCGGCGCGACGTGGCCACCAAGCTGAAGCGCCTGGGCATCGACGCGGACGAGGACCACGTCTTCACCTGCGCCATGTCCACGGCGCGCTTCCTGGCCCAGCAGAAGCCGCGCGGCACCGCTTTCGTCATCGGCGAAGGCGGGTTGCTCACCGCCCTGCACAGCAACGGCTACTCGATGGTGGACAAGGAACCGGATTACGTGGTGATCGGCGAAGGCCGGACCTTCAATTTCGAGATGGCGGAAGCCGCCCTGGGCATGATCCTGGGCGGGGCCAAGCTGGTGGCCACCAACATGGACCCGAATTGCCCCACGCAAACCGGGATGCGGCCCGGCTGCGGCGCGCTGGTGGCCCTGCTGGAGTCGGCCAGCGGCATCAAGGCGTTCAGCGTCGGCAAGCCCAGCCCGGTGATGCTGCGCACCGCCCGCAAACAGCTCGGCTTGAGCACGGACCAGACCATCGTCATCGGCGACACGATGGAGACAGACATCCTCGGCGGCGTCCAGCAAGGCTACAAGACCATCCTGGTGCTGAGCGGGAGCATGCGCCGGGAAGACCTGCCCCGCTACGCCTACCGGCCGGACAAGATCGCGGCTTCCATCGGCGAACTCAATCATGCCAAGCTGGTCCGGGAATTCTCGGCCGCGGCGACCCCGCCAGCGATCCCGATCAACGGCGCTGGGCGCCGGGCGCAGCCGCTCGTTGAAGCGCGCTAGTGCTGCTGCCAGGCACGGTTTGCCCGTGGGTTACGATTCCAATCGTGACATCTCCACTGCCTGTCACGATTGGAATCGTAACCCACGGGCAAGAAGGCACTGGATGAACCACTAGGACCACCCGCCGGCGCGGTTCCGATCGTCAGGGACCGCGCCGCTTCCTCTCCTGCGAGTGCCAGTCATGCTGCAGTCGATCGATTCTGCCGTGAACCTGGTCGCGCAACTGCGTCATTTGAAGCTATTGCCCGCGAACATCCTGGACGACCTGACCCGTCGGCTGCAGGCCGGCAACCTCGACGGCGACCCCCGAACCCTGGCCGGCCACCTGATGCGTCAGAACTGGGTGACGCCCTTTCAGATCAACTTGCTGTTCGCCGGCCGGGGCAGCGAGCTGGTCATCGGGCCGTATGTCGTCCTCGAACGCCTGGGCGAAGGCGGGGCCGGTCAGGTTTTCAAGGCCCGCCACCAGCGGATGCACCGCGTCGTCGCCCTCAAGCTCATCCGCAAGGAATTGCTGGGCGATCCCGACACGGTAGCCCGCTTCCAGCGCGAAATCGAGGTCGTCAGCCAGCTGGACCATGTCAACGTGGTCCATGCTTACGACGCCGGGCCGGCGGGCGGCATCTTCTTCCTGGCGATGGAATACATCGAAGGCATCGACCTGGCCCGGCTCGTCAAGCAAGCGGGACCGCTATCGGTGGCTCAGGCGTGCGATTACATTCGCCAGGCCGCCACCGGCTTGCAGCATGCCCACGAACGCGGCCTGGTGCATCGCGACATCAAGCCGCCGAATTTCCTCGTCAGCCCGGTGCCGGGTCAGAAAAAAAACACGCCGGTCAAGGGTCCGGATTCGAGTTCCAATGGATTCCTGGCCCCCTGGGGGGTCATCAAGCTGCTCGACCTGGGACTGGCCCGGCTGCAGCGCAAGGTCGATGGCGAGCGCACGAACTTCTTGACGGCGGCCGGCCCGCAGATGATGGGCACGCCGGACTACATGGCGCCCGAGCAGGCGCTGGATTTCCACGAAGTGGACATCCGCTCGGACATCTACAGCCTGGGCTGCACCTTTTACTTTCTGGCGACGGGCGAACCGCCATTCCCCGGCGGCACGCTGGCGCAGAAGCTGATGCGCCACCAGCAATCCGAGCCGACGGCGCTGCACCAGCAGCGCAAGGACGTACCCGCCGCGCTGAATGCCGTGGTGCGGCGGATGATGGCCAAGCAGCCGGCCGAGC
>JAGVLI010000304.1 GCA_020054355.1 Planctomycetales bacterium
GCCGCCGAATCGCAGCCAGGAACCTGAAATGGTCGCGGATTGAAGAGACGCTGCTTCCGATCCGGGGAGGCCCGCACGGTCGCCGAGCAGTTCCCGGGCCGCGCCTTGCGCCCGCAAGGACTCCAGCACGACGCCGGTCAGAAAGACATCTTCGGCCGCCTTGGCCCGCGCTCCGGGGCTGCCGAGCAACGCCTTCAGTTCCCCGAGTTGCTCGGGTGTCAGGGTCTGGTCCTGCCAGAGGAGCAGCAGTTCTTCCAGACGGGTCATGGGTTCGACTCCGCGCAGCGGAGTTTTTTCTCCGCGCATTCCAGAAGGGCCTGGCGCACGCGGCACAGCGCCATCTTCAGGCTGTCGAGGGAACGGTTGAGCCGCTCGGCCATGCCGGCGAAGGACAGGCCCTGCTCGTACTTCATCTGCAACAACCGTTTCGATTTCTCGGGCAGCCGGTCCATGCACTCCATCAGCGCTTGCCGGCGGCTGTCCCACGGGTCGGCTTGCTCGTTCAGCGCCTGCTCGACGAGATCGAGCAATTCGCTGTCGGCCACGACCTTGGCGGTGCGCTTCTCGCGCCAGTAATGCAGGATCAAGTTCTTGGCCACGCCCCGGCACCACTTGCCCGGCTCGGCGATCGTCTCGCCCCGCTCGACCGCTTCCATCAGCCGAATCCAGACTTCCTGCAAGATGTCCTCGGCCCCGGCCAGGTCGCGGACCATGCCGTAGATGAAGCCCATCAGGGCATGGCGCTCGGCCACAAAGCGGGTCGAAAGGGCTTTGCCGCGGTCGCCCATCGTCCGGTTCCTGCTTTCCCGATCCCTGGGGGCGTCAGCGGCGCGGGGCAGCTTGCATTACTGTTCCACGAAGCCGCCGAAGGTAACGCGCAATCCGGCACGGTGCATCCCAGGGGTTCGCGGCACGATTTGGCGGCGTGGATGCTGGGATCGAGTTCGAGAGAGTCGCTGTCATTCTCCAATGCAGTAGAGCATCTCCTGCCGCTGGCCATCGACGGCGGCCACGACGCGCTGATAGATGCGGCCGCCGCAGATCGCGGGTGAGGCATACGCCTCCTTGCCGAGCTGATTCTCCGCCACCACCTCGAACTTCTTGGGATTCGCCCGCAGGACATGCATCTTGCCCGATTCGCTGGGGATGTAAATGTGCCCGCCGGCCAGGACGGGGGAGGCGCTGAACGCGCCGCTGCTCAACCGTTCCTTCCACATTTCCTCGCCCGTGTCGGCTTTCCAGCACAGGGCCAGGCCGTTATCCAGCACGGCATAGACATGTCCCTGGTGGACGAGCTGCGACGGGACGAAATCGCCGACCTTGACCCGCCAGACCACCTGGCCGGAACCATCGGCGCGCAGACAAACGGTTTCCTTGGCGGGGAAGCCGCCGCTGGCGAAGACCGCGTTGCCATCCGAGATGACGGTGCTGACGCACTCCGTGCTCGTCCCCTTGGCGGACCAGCCCGGCTTGCCGGTGGCGGGATCGTAGCTGGCGACCAGGTCGGCGCCTGCAATGAGGAGCTGGTCCTTGCCGGCGACCTTCAGGACGATGGGCGAGGCATAGGTCGGGGCCTGGGGACGCGGGGTTTCCCAGCGGACCTCGCCGGTCCGGCGGTCGAGCGCGACCAGCTTGCCGCCTGCCTTGTGGTCGGTCGCGACGATGAGCAGCGAGCGATACAGGGTGGGCGACGCCGAATAGCCCCAGTGGGAGATGAAATTGCCCACTTTCTTCTGCCAGACCTGTTTGCCGTTCGGGTCGAGCGCGGTGGCCCAGATGCTGTCGCCGCTGTGATAGACCGCGAACACCCGCTCGCCGTCGGATGCAAGCGTGGACGAGGCGCGGGTGTTTTTCTTGTGCAGCCGGCCTGCGGGAGAGCCTTCGTGCAGGTCCTGGCGCCAAAGCTCCTTACCGTTCTGACGATCGTAGCAGAGGACCGACTGGCGGTTGCGTTCCTCGTCGGCGGTCGCGAGAAAGACCCGCGTGCCGACGACAATGGGCGACGCATGGCCCCGACCGGGC
The DNA here is from genome assembly GCA_020054355.1 of Planctomycetales bacterium. Taxonomy (GTDB): domain Bacteria; phylum Planctomycetota; class Planctomycetia; order Gemmatales; family Gemmataceae; genus JAGVLI01. Next base: position 2,023 of record JAGVLI010000304.1, read on the forward strand.
ACGGCGGTTTTCCAGACGACGTTCTTGGTTTCCGACCACTCGACGACCACCCGCTGGTCCCTGGCCACGCCGTTGAAATCCGGTCCGCGCCACCAGGGCCAGTCGTCCGGCCCGACCTTGATGGCATCGTCCTGCGCCAGGGCAGTCGAAACGCCCACGAGCGCCACGAGACCGCACAACGACCGGAACCATGGCTTCATCGCTTACACCTCGGCTTCGGCCGAATTTCGGTGCCGCCAGGTACGTTCCTGGATGCCGAGGCTCATCCTAACAATTCGGCAATCGGTTCGCCATGTGGCAGCAGCGGGATGGGCCGACCCGCCGGGTTGATGAAGGCGCGGGTATGGTCGATGCCCAGGTGCTTGTAGAGCGTCGCGAGCACGTCGTTGGGGTGCAACGGCCGGTCCTTGGGCCGGGCGCCCTTCTCGTCCGTGGAGCCGATGACCTGGCCCATCTTCATGCCGCCGCCCGCCAGGAGGACCGACATGCTGCTGGGCCAGTGATCGCGGCCGCCCGCCTTGTTGACCAGCGGAGTCCGGCCGAACTCGCCC
>JAGVLI010000779.1 GCA_020054355.1 Planctomycetales bacterium
CGGTGCGCGGCTCCAGCAACAGGTGGTCGCGGCCGTTGACCTTCAAGGGCAGCCCCTTGGACCACTGGAAGCCGTTGCCCGTCGGCGCGCCGAACACGAAGATGCCGTAGCGCCCCTTTGGCAGATCGACGCGAAACGGCGCGTCGGCGTTCAGACAGCACCCCCAGAGCAAGCCGTGCTCGTTACTGCGAAACGAGTGGCCATGCGGTTGGCGGGTGGCGCGCGGGGCGGTCCAGCCGAAACCTCGCTCCGGCGTATGGAGCGTATCCACTTCCACCGGGGTGAAGCCGGGGGCCAGCACCGGCGGGTCCTTGGCATCCCCCCGGGCCGCGAACTGCAACAACTTGCCCCGGCGGCCGATGACCGCGGGCACTTCCTGTTCCATGCGCACATGATCGAAATTCAGCGTGACATCCGCCGGGGAGCCAACCACTTCCACCGGGATGGCGCCGAACAGGCATTGATAATGGCGTTCCACCGCGTCGGCCGTTTTCACGGCGATGGTGTTCTGGCCGGGATGCAGCACGAATGGCACGCCGCTGACGCGGACGCGCACCTCGGTCTTGCCCGGATTGAAGGCGTCGAGCTTGATCCAGCGGTAGTGCGGGCCGTAGCAGGAGGCAGTCGTCAGGCCGCCGCGCGGACGCAGGTATTCGGAGAACGTGGGGCCGCCCGCCGTCGCCTCAATGCGGATGACGGCCTTGCCCGCCGCGATGGCTTGGGCGGGGAAATCGACTTGCAGCGAATGTTTGCCCTCGGTCGCCCGCTCGGGGACGAACTTCCATTTCACGGGGCTGTCTCGCTCGACACGCACTCCCTGGCCTTCGAGTGGGTTGTAAGGATCGAGGTGCGGGCGCATCGCGGCATCGTCAAAGCGTTCGATGGCCCCATCGTGGTAGAAGTGCCAGCGAAAAGGCACGGACAGGTCGGGCTGGGCGTATTCCTTGCCAGGGGGATAACCCTGGGGCTGGGTGCGATATGCGGCCAGCAACTTTTCCAGAGCGGCCGGAGGTTCGGCCCCCCGAACGCAGCGCGGGGCGAGGACGAAGAAGCCCGCGACCAGCAAGGAAAGCCTGGCGTGCATGGCGGCACTCCTAAAACTGGGGGCGAGCGCGTTCGCGAAGGCCCACCGCCTGCGTCTATAGTAACTCCGCGATCGGCTCGCGCGTATCGAGCAAATGCACGGGGCGTCCCTGGAGGTCGAGCAGGGCGGCGCCGGGATCGATGCCCAAAACGTGGTAGAGCGTGGCCATCACGTTCTGCGGCCGGACGATGCTGCCCTTGGGCCGTTCGCCGCGCGGGTCGGTGGCGCCGACCACCTGGCCCATCTTCAAGCCGCCGCCGGCGAACAGGACGAAGTTCGCCGGCCCGTGATGGTCGCGTCCGGGCACCCCGCCGTTCAGCGAATAAATCCGGGAACCGCGCCCGAACTCGCCCCACATGGCCACCGCCACGTCCTTGTCCATGCCGCGCTCGCGCAGGTCGCTGACGAGAGCCGCCACGCCGCGATCGACCACCGGCACCATCCGCCGCAGGCTGGGGAAATTGCTCGCGTGCGTGTCCCACTGACCGAAGGCTTGCAACGATACGACCGAAACCCCGGCTTCCACGAGCCGCCGTGCCAGCAGGAACTGCTTCCAGACCGTGTAATTGGCGTCGTAGGCCCGCAGGTTGGCCGTCAAGCCGTACTTGTCTTTTACCTGCTTCGGCTCGTGGCTGATGTCGAAGGCATCGCGGACCTTCGGCGAGCTGACGATTTCCAGGGCGCGAGCGGTATAGGCATCGATGCCGGCCACCTCGTTCCGTGCATCCAGATCGCGGCGCATGCCATCCAAGGCGGAGAGCAAGCTTTTGCGGTCTTCGAGCCGCTCGTGCGACACGTCCTTCGACAGCGTCATGTTTTGCAGGTCTTGCCCGCTGGGGATAAACGGTCGAAAGGCCGGGCCGAGAAAGGCCGGGTCTTCCGCCTCTTGGGCCGCGGACCCCAGGTTGACGAAGGGCGGCAGCAGCTTGCCCCCGCGCAGCTTGCTGACGACCGAGCCGAACGCCGGCCGGGCCACACCCTCGGCACCGGGAATCCGTCGGTCCCAGAGGAAGCCGCTGGTGATTTCCTGGTGATTGTGGGAGCTGGTCCGCATTTGCAAGTTGCGGACCAAGGCCAGCTGGTCGGCGATCTTGGCTTGCTCCGGCATCAGTTCGCAAATGTCGAAGCCGGGCACGTTGGTCCGGATCGGCTTGAACTCGCCGCGAATCTCGGCAGGCGCTTCCGGCTTCAGATCGTACATGTCGATGTGCGAAGGCCCGCCGCCCAGCAGGATCATGATGACCGCCTTCTTCGACGAGGACGCCGGTTGCTCGGCGCGGAGGCGCAGCACGTCAGGCAACGTCAAGCCAGCGACGCCCAGTGCGCCCACTTGCAGAAAGCTGCGGCGCGACAGGTTGGCGCGCGGCGCGGCGTGTTTCCCGGACCAGAACGTCAGCATGGCAGGCTCCTTGGAAGGCAGGGTGGTTTGGCGGGAAGAGCGGTCACGGCAAGAGTTTTTCCATACGGACCACTTCAAAATCGCGGCCCGTGACTCGCTGCAGGGTGTGCAAGTCGGCCTCGTTCCAGCGCGGGTCCGGAGCGCCGCTCAGCGCCCAGTCCTCGCCGTGCGAAGCCACGAACATGCCGTATTTCTTCAGGGCGGCCAGGATTACCTGGGCCGAGGGTGGGAACGAACTCAGGTCGAAATCCGCGCGCAGCCGGACGCGCATGCCCATCGGCGGCAGGTTGGGGTCTTTCAGGTCGCTGGCGCGGTGGCGGGCGGGCGAGACATAAGCAGCGCGCGTGCGCCGTACCGTGAACCGCAGCGCGTGCTCGATCCGCCCTTGCTCCATCACCTC
>JAGVLI010001087.1 GCA_020054355.1 Planctomycetales bacterium
GCCGCCGAAGGAGCTCGCGTCGCGGTCAGCGCCCGCAGCGCCGGCGAACTGGACGAAGTCGTGCAGCGCATCCAGTCCCAAGGTGGCCAGGCAACCGCGATCGTGGCCGATCTGGCGGATCGCAAGGCAGTCAGCCAGGTCATTCCCCAGGTGTCGCAACAGCTCGGTCCAATCGACATCCTGGTCAACAACGCGGGCATCGGCAGCAGTTCCAATCCAAAGCCGGTGCTGCACTTCGACGACGACTTCTGGGAATTGACGCTCTGGCTGAACCTGACGGTGCCCTACTTGCTCTCGAAAGCGGTACTGCCGGCGATGCAGGCGAAGCAATGGGGGCGGATCATCAACGTCGCCTCGATCAACGGCAAGGTGCCCAGCCTGCACGGCGCGGCTTATGCCGCCAGCAAGCACGGTCTGCTTGGCCTGACCAAGACGCTGGCGCTCGAAGTGGCGCGCGACGGCATCACGGTGAATGCCATCTGTCCGGGTCCGGTGCATACCCTGATGAGCGACAAGCGCATGGATTACGACGCCCAGCGCCGCAAGGTCAGCCTGGAAGAACTGGAAGCCGCCGTGACGCCGATGGGCCGCCGCCTGGAACCGGAAGAAGTGTCCCCGCTGGCGGTCTACCTGGCCAGCGACGACGCCAAGATGGTCACCGGCCAGGGCTGGAACGTCTGCGGCGGCGTGACCATGTTCTGACCGCTTTTGACCGTTTGCGGTTTAGCACGTTGGAGCTTCCATGAACCTGCAACGCATCTCCCCCCATCTCTTCGTCCTCCCCGATACCTGCAACGTCTACCTCCTGACCGACGGCGACGCTGGCTTGCTCATCGACGCCGGCAGCGGCGCGGTCCTCGATCACCTCGCCGAGGCGGGCGTCAAGCACATCGAATGGGTCTTGCACACCCACCACCACCGCGACCAGTGCTGGGGCACGCCACGCTTGCGGGAACACGGCGCGAAGGTGGCGGTGCCCGAATACGAGCGCCATCTGTTCGACCAGGCCGAGCTGTTCTGGCAGACCCGCCGCACCTTCGACAATTACAACGACCGCAACACCTTCTTTACCGTGGCCAAGGACATCCCGGTCGATGCGGTGCTCGAAGACTACGAGAGTTTCACCTGGCGGGGCTATCGCTTCTACGTGCTGCCCGCCAAGGGGCATACGTTCGGCTCCAGCACGCTGATTACCGACGTCGATGGCCAGCGGGTCGCCTTCACGGGCGACTTGCTGGCGGCGGGCGGCAAGCTTTACCAGCTTCATGCCACCGAGTACACCTATGGCAGCATGGAGGGCATTCTCTTCACGCTGCAAGCCTCCCAGGCATTGAAGAAGCAGAAGGTCGAGCTATGCCTGCCCTCGCACGGCGCGGCGATCCGGGAAGTCAACGACGACATCGATCGCTTGCAACGCCGGCTGATGGACTGCGTGCGGCTGGGCCGCGGCGCGCGGGTGGCCGGTCGCGACGGCATCCCCGAAACCGTGTTCCTGCCCGACTCGAAGTTCATCCAATTATCTCGCCATCTGCTTTGGGGTGGCGTCTGGACCTGCTCCAACTTCTATGTGGTCCTGAGCGATTCCGGCAAGGCGCTGTTCGTCGATTATGGCCATGCCTACTGGCCGCACATGCACATTTCCCACGATCACGATGGCCTGGAGACGATGCGTTTCATCGAGCACCACCTCGACGAACTGCGCGACGAGTATGGCGTCACCTCGTTCGACCTGGTGATACCGACCCACATCCACGACGACCATACCTGTGGCATCCCGTTCTTGCAGAAGCACCACGGCGCCCGCTGCTGGGCGCTGGCGGAAGTGGCCCAGGTGCTGGCCGACCCCGCCGCCTGGGCCAGCACGCCTTGCACCTTCCCGAAGCCGATCCGGATCGATCGCGTCTTGCAGGACGGCGAGCGCTTCCAGTGGGAAGAGTACGATTTCGAGATTCACTTCGCTCCGGGGCAGACGGAGTATCACTCCGTCTATGCAGCGCAGATTGATGGACGAAAAGTCGCCTTCACCGGCGATAACATCTTCCTGAACGAAGTGGTCGCGGGCGGCAAGACCGAGATGAGCTACTACCAGACGACGGTGCTGCGGAACAGCTTTCAGCTGGCCATGCACCGCCGCTGCGCCGAGGTCATGCGGAAACTCGCGCCGGAACTGGTCTGCCCCGGCCACCGCGAGGTGCTGCCTTGCTTCAAGAAGGACATCGACGCCTACTGCGATTTCATCGCGCGCAAGGAGCGGGTTTTCCGCGAACTGGTGGGCGAACCGGCGGACCATTACATCGACCTGTTCTGGGCCAGGCTGCTGCCATACATCGCGGTGGTGCGGCCCGGTCAGAACTTGGAGTACCGCTTGCTGCTGCGCAACAACCTGGAAAAGCCCGTAACTTATGCGGCGCGTCTATGCCCGCCGGAGGGCTGGGAAGCCTCGCCGGAAATGAAATCGCTGAAGTTGGAGGCGGGCGGCAAAGGCGAGCTGGTCCTGCGAGCGCAAGCACCGCAGGCTGCGGACCCGGTTCGCCGCCTGATAACGGCGGAGATCGAGATCGACGGCGTAAGCCAGGGACCAATCAGCGAAGCGCTGGTCACGGTGATTGAACCAGCATGAAGCGAAGCGGTCCGCACAGCGGACCCTACGGTAGGGTCCGCTGTGCGGACCGAACGAACGTTGCACCGGCTACTTTGCCGCCCGCAGTTGCAGGCGCAGCCAGTGATGGGCCACCGCCAGCTGGCGGTTGGAGAGCTGATTGAATTCGTGCGGCGCGTACAGCTCCAGGCGACGCAACGCTTGCCCCGCCGTCACGCTGGCGCGCCATTGCCCGCTCCAGTCCGGCTGATAGGCCGCGCGGTCCTTCTCCTCGGGTTGCAGCAACTCGTACAGACGGCGGACCTCCTCCACGCAAGTACGGACATCGGCGAAGGTGGCATCTTGATCGAATTGCGGCGCGACGATCAAGCACGGGCGCGGCGCGATCGCGCCCAGGACTTCGTGATAATCCCAGGGCACGCGGCGCGGCTCGTTCGCGAAGAAGCCCAGCTGGGGCAGCAGCCCTTGAATCTCCGCCAGGTCCTGAATCCGACCGGTGCCCTTGGCCGGCGTTTCCAGCCGCAGTGGCGTGAACGCGGAAATGGCAGCCACCCCGGCGATGCGGTCGTCCAGCGCCGCCGCGTGCAGGGCCACGGTGCCGCCCAGCGAATAACCCATGACATAGATGCGGCGTGGATCGACCCGCTCGTTGTCCGTCAGCGCATCGACGGCAGCCTGCACGTCCGCGACCATGCGGCCCAGCAGCGACCAGTGAGGATGTCTTTCGTAGAACTGCTTCGCCTCGCCGATCCGGCTGCCGTGGCCGATCTGGTCGAAGGCGAAGACGCCAAAGCCTTCGTTGACCAGCATACCGACCTTGAAGTCGGTGCCCAGGTAGCCGTTGTCCGGCAACGGAAACGTGCCACGCTGATAGGCCGACGTGCTAGAACCGGGCGGTACGATGGGCAGCAGCGAATAACCGCGTGCATGGGCATGCGGATGCAGCAGGATCACCACCGGCAGTTTCGTGCCGGCTGCCAGGCCCCGGCGATAGAACAGCTCGCCGGCCACGGTGCTGCTGATGGGCAAAGTCGTTCGATCGATCTCGGCAGTCGCCGTGGGTCGGCCGATGATGCGCTCGACGTAGCTGCCGCGCGTCGGCC
>JAGVLI010000163.1 GCA_020054355.1 Planctomycetales bacterium
ACGTTTCCCGGAAGCGGCCGAGGCCGTTGCCGAACTCGCCCGGCAGCGCGGCGTGCAAAGCCGGCCGCAGCTGGCCGACCTGCGCGACGAACGCCAATGCCGGCAGCTGATCGAGTCCATCTGGAACGACTGGGGAAGAATCGATATCTGGGTCAACAATGCCGGCGCGGACACGCTGACCGGCGAGGCCGCCCACTGGCCCTTCGAGCGCCAGCTGGCGGAACTGCTGGCAGTGGATGTGAGCGCCACTGTGTTGATTTCCCGCGAAGTCGGCAAGCGCATGACGGCAGCCGGCGGCGGGGTCATCGTCAACCTGGGCTGGGACCAGGCCGACACCGGCATGGCCGGCGACAGCGGTCAGCTGTTCGGCGCGGTCAAGGCAGCGGTCATGGCCTTCAGCAAGAGCCTCGCCGTCAGCCTGGCCCCGTCGGTGCGAGTCAACTGCGTCGCTCCGGGCTGGATTCGGACTGCCTGGGGCGAGCAAGCCTCGGCGGCCTGGCAAGAACGCGTGCTCCGGGAAACTCCTCTCGGCCGCTGGGGCTTGCCGGACGATGTGGCGCAGGCGGTGCGCTGGCTAGTCGCGCCGTCAGCGCACTATATCACGGGCCAAATTATTCGGGTGAATGGCGGCGCGGTACGTTGAGAGCGGCGGAATGAGGTCAACGGGTGAGCAGTCTGGTCAAGGGGAGAGCGGCGGGGAGAGAAAAGGGGTTAGCGCTGCGGGTCGAATTTACAGGCGAGGCGACGGCTGTTGATGTCGAGGGCTTCCAGGATTTCCAGGACCGGCGTGGTCGGGATGTTCCAGTTTTGCGCCCAGAGGATAATGTGCAGGTTTTCCTGGCCGGCTTTCAAGCGATCCAGAATGCGGTCTAGCAGCAGTTGCTGGTCGGTGAAGCGCCGCTGGAGCAGGCCGAAGTCGCCGCGGTCGAGTTCCACCCAGAATCTTCGGCCTTGCAGATGTTCCAGCCAGCGGGCCCGCAGATAGCCCCACCAGTGGTCCTTCACCCAACGGCGAATGGCGACTTCGCCCAGGTCGCACCCGGCCTTCTCGCTTTCAATCCATTTGAAGCTCTGAGCTTCCTTTTCGCTCTCGGCATATACGCTGCATTTTTCCATGGCTCTGCCCTGTCGGCCCGCCATTAGAGTTTCATTCATGCTAGTACATGCTTTTCATCGTTCCTTCAAGCACCGTGAAAAATATCCTAACCTCGCCGGTCGAATCTTGCAAGCCAAAGGCTGGCCCAGGTCGGCTGCGATTCGTCCATCCAATCGACCGGCAAAGTGGGACGCTGCCGCCCCGTTCCTGGTTGGCAGTTCGCGTCGTCCTGCCTCGATTCTACCTTTTTTTCGAGGCTCGCGCCGACTGATTGCGAACGGATAATGCAACCTTTGTGCCAATAGTTGGAAGGTGGGCGTGCGAATGCCAAATCAAGAGACCTCTGGCCCGTGGGTCACGATTCCAATCGTGACAGGCGATGGAGTTTCCGGCGTCCCTGGCCTTATTCTCCGCCGCAGGGAACCTGGGTCACGATTCCAATCGTGACAGGCGATGGAGTTCGTCACGATTGGAATCGTGACCCACGGGCAAACAGTGCCCCGAAGTAGCACTGAGCCGCCAGCGGCGAACCCTTCAGCGAGCCAGCAGACCGCCATCGACGACCACCGTCTGTCCGGTGATGTAGCTGCCGGCGTCGCTGGCCAGCAGCAGCGCCGGTCCCACCAGTTCGCGCAGCTCGCCGGTGCGGTCCAGGGCCGTCATCTTGCAGAACTCGCGCTTGTCTTGCTCCGTGAGCAGCCGCATCGGCAAATCCGTCAGGAACAGCCCCGGCGCGATGCAGTTGACCGTGATGCCGAACTTGCCCAGGTCCAGGGCGCTGGCCCGGCACAGGCCCAGCAGCGCCGATTTGGTGGCCGAGTACACATTTCGGCCTTCCTTCGAGACGAAGCCCATGATCGACGAGATATGGATAATTCGGCCCCACTTGCGTTCCTTCATCTGGGGAACCACGGCGCGGGTCAGGGCCATGATCGACGACAGGTTGATTTCCAGCACCCGGTCCCAGGTCTCATCGGTGATCTGGTCGATGGCTTGCGGCTCGTTGGTGCCCGCGTTGTTGATGAGGATATCGATGCGGCCCAGCTTCTCCAGCACGGTCTTGGCCAGCTTGCCCGCCTCGGCGCGCTGGCTCATGTCGGCCACCACGTAGCAGCCCTTGCGGCCGGTGCCCTTGAGAATCTCGTCGAGCGCGGGCCTCAGTTCCTCTTCATGCCGGCTGCTGATGGCGATGTCCGCTCCGGATTCCGCCAGGCCGCGCGCCATGGCCTTGCCCAGCCCCTTGCTTCCGCCCGTTACCAGTGCCACCTTGCCGTTCAGGTTGAATAGCTCCGCCGCCATGATGCAGTTCCCCCAGGTGGTGCTCGTTGCTGCTGTTCAGAGTACGACCTGGCAGCAGCGGAGGCGACCTGGTTTCGGTTGCCGGCATGCCAGAAACGCTGCCGCGCCGAAGCCGCCATCAAGCTGGGGAGAGTCTCCTTTGCGGTCAGGTGGAAATGTTGCCGGCTTGCGGCTCAGCGCGCACTCGCTTCAAAAGCAAACACGCCCGGGCCGACATTGAAATACCTCGCCAGCCGATTGATGTGGGCTCGATTCAGTTTGCGTCGGCCAGCCAATACTTCGGAAATCGTGCTTACAACGATCCCGGTTTCCTTGGCCACTTCGGTCTGGGTAACTCCTTTGGCTTCGATCAAGTGCCGCAGCAGGTCCTGGTCGGACACCGCCGGCAACGGGATGGTCTCGTCCTCGTAACGCTCCACAATGTCGGTGAGGATGTCCAGATAGTCCTGCTCTTCGGGAGCCAGTTCGTCGAGCCGGTCAGTCAGTGAATCGAGGACTTTCGTTGCTGCATCCAGGTCTTCGTCCGATTTGAGCGGACGCAGGGGGAAACGGTCGATCAAGGCGAGATAGCGATCCTGGCGCTCACGGCCGCGGTTCGTTTTCATGATCTGATTTCTCTATTTGACTATTGAATTACTTGCGATCTATTCCAGTTTCAGCACTTATCGGACTACTTCTTCTTCCGACGCCCGGCTTGACGCTTCCGGGGCCTTCCCTGCGTGTTCTCCGCTGCAGCCGGCTTGCTTCGAGGCTGCCAACCCTTTTTGCCGAACTCGTCGGCTTTCCAGTGCCCCTTGTCGTAATCCTTGTGGGGCAGCACCTGACGGATGTAGACGATTCCGCCCACAAAGTTGATGACCGCAATCAAGCGAAGCCGATGGCCGCCGATGTTGAAAACCGTGAATTGCTCCACTTGGTCGGCCGCTTTGTACGTCGCCCGGACATCGGCGAAATTTTTCCAGTCAGCACCGCGAACGGTGCAAAACCACTGATCCAATAGATCTTCGGCATCAAGCTCCGGATTGTTCTCGCAAAATTCGCGCAGTCTTTTTCTGGTAATTATCCTCATCATTTACTCCTGATAATGTCATCAGCCTTCGTCACTTGCTCTAATAAATCTTGAACTCTCAAGCCTGCCAAAAATTTCCGCACTCCCCAACGGCTCGTTCCGAAGCGCAATCAATATTCTGCTTCCGTCTACATTATATTCGCAAAATGAGAAGAAGTCAAGTCAAAAATTCGCATTTTGCGAACACAGGCCGACGGGCGAGTCGCTGGAGGCGTGCTCCGTCTCTCGGCGGGAATGCGGAGCGCCCGTTTTCACCGCTCGCTTCCATTGCACCTCGGCCCCAATCCTTGTAAAATGGACGGTTTGCCAAAAAGATTGGCCGGGCTATTTCCACGGCACAGGCTCTATGTTTGACGGCATCCAACGCGGTCTCAGCAGCGCGCTGAAGAAGCTGACCGGACGCGGCCGCCTCACCGAGGCGAACGTCCGCGACGGCCTGCGCGAGGTCCGCACCGCCCTGCTCGAAGCCGACGTCAACTTCACGGTGGCCAACGAGTTCATCGAGAAGGTGACGACACGGGCGCTCGGCCAGGACGTGCTGCAATCGATCCAGCCCAGCGAACAGATCGTCAAGATCATGTACGACGAGCTGGTGCAGCTGATGGGGCCGGTGGACCATTCCTTCCACTTCGCCAAGGACCGGCCGACCGTCATCATGCTCTGCGGCCTGCAGGGTTCCGGCAAGACGACCACCGCCGGCAAGCTGGCCCTGAACCTGCGGGAAATGGGCCGCAAGCCCATGCTGGTCGGGGCCGACTTGCAGCGGCCCGCCGCCGTCGAGCAAATCAAGGTCATCGGCGGCCAGCTGAACGTGCCGGTCTTCAGCGAGGGCGGCGTCTCGCCCATCGAGGTCTGCCGCCAAGGCGTCGAGTTCGCCAAGAAGGCCGGCCACGATACCGTCATCCTCGACACCGCCGGCCGACTGCACATCGCCGAAATGCCGATGGACGAGCTGAAGCAGATCGACAAGGTCTGCCGGCCCGACGAGGTCTACCTGGTCTGCGACGCCATGACCGGCCAGGACGCGGTCAACAGCGCCAAGGCTTTCAACGAAGCGCTCGACCTCAACGGCGTCATCCTCACCAAGATGGACGGCGACGCCCGCGGCGGCGCTGCCCTCTCCATCAAGAGCGTCGCCCAGGTGCCAATCAAGTTCGTCGGCGTCGGCGAGAAGCTCGATAAGCTCGACGTCTTCGTGCCCGAACGCATGGCGGGGCGCATCCTCGGCCAGGGCGACCTGATGGGCGTCGTCGGCAAGGTGATGAGCGCCCAGCAGAAAATCAGTGAAGAGGAACGGGTCCGGCAGCAGCAGAAGCTCGAAAAGGGCGACCTGTCGCTGGACGATTTCCGCAAGCAGTTCGAGATGATCGCGCAAATCGGCATGAAGGACATGATCGGCAGCATGCCCGGCATGTCCGACATGATCCCCGAGGGCGAAGACCCCGAGCAGGCCCTGAAGCGCATCCAGGGCATGATCGATTCGATGACCCTGGCGGAGAAAAAAGACCCGGACATCATCGACATCGGCCGGCGGCGGCGCATCGCGGCCGGCAGCGGCACCGAGCCGCACGAGGTCAAGCAGTTCCTGAACCAATTTGACCAGGTGCGCGGCCTGATGCGCCAGATGGCCCAGATGAGCATCTGGGAACGGCTGAAAATGGTCACTGGCCTGGGGAAAGCGGGCGCTTTCATGCCGGGGGCCAAGATCAAAACCAAGGGCGACACCGGCCATCGCAAGAGCGCCCGGGAACGGGCCGAGGATCGCAAGAAAAAGCGCAAGAAGAAAAAATAGTGGTCGGTGGTCGGTGGCCAGTGGTCAGTTGCGGGGCATAAGCACCGAGTTGACCTGGCCACTGGCCACTGGCCACTGACCACTCTTTGGAAAGGTGCAATCGTGGCAGTACGCATTCGCATGAAATCGCTGGGGCGCAAGCACCGTCCGTACTTCCGGATCGTGGCCATCGACCACAAGCAGCCGCGCGACGGCCGGGTCATCGAGGAACTCGGTTCCTACGATCCGATGGTCAGGGACACCGACAGCCGGGTGCAGCTCAAGGCCGACCGCGTGAAATACTGGATGGGCGTCGGCGCGCTGCCTTCGGAAAAGGTCGCCATCCTCATCAAGAAGTATTTGCCCAAGTTCGAGCAGCTGGCGGCAGCGCCGCCCGCCGCGCCGGCAAAGTAATTCCGGTCCCGATTTCGTCGGGTCCGCTGTGCGGACCAGAGCGGCGCCACTGGTTCGATGTCGCCGTGAGGCGTTGAGCGCCGCTTCGACGTCCTGACGCTGTTTCCGGACATTTTGGGATCGTTTTCCATGACGCCGGCAGGCGTTGGTTTCAGGTTCGACGTCCTGACCCTGTTCCCGGAGATTTTTTCCGGCTACCTGACGCAGAGCATCCTCAAGCTGGCGCTGCAACAGAAGCTGGTGGAAATCTGTTTGTGGAACCTGCGGGACTGGTCGCCGGACCAACGGCATCATCAGGTGGACGACCGGCCCTTTGGCGGCGGGCCGGGCATGGTCATCATGCCGGAGCCGGTGTTCGCGTGCGTCGAAGCCATCCGCCAGCAAGGGCCGGAGCCAGGCACGCTCATCATGCTGACGCCCGCTGGCGAAAGACTGACGCAGCCGCTGGTGCGCGAGTTGTCCGGGTTGAAGCGACTGCTGCTGCTCTGCGGCCGCTACGAAGGCTTCGACGAGCGCATTCGCCTGGGACTGAAGCCGAGAGAAATTTCCATCGGCGACTTCGTCTGCAACGGCGGCGAGGTGCCGGCGATGGTCCTGATCGATACCGTGGTCCGCTATGTGCCCGGCGTGCTGGGCGATGAAAAGAGCGTGGTGGAGGAGTCGCACAGCGAGACGGGACGTTTAGAGTATCCGCAATACACCCGGCCGCGCGAGTTTCGCGGCCTGGCCGTGCCCGAAATACTGCTCAGCGGCAATCACCAGGCGATTGCCCAATGGCGGCGCGAGCAATCGGAATTGCGCAGCCGACGAACACAACCGACAACCGAACGCAGCGAGCGAAAGGAAGGGGAACCATGAAGAATCGACTGCTGACCCTGGCCGAGGCGCCGACCATCAAAAAAGAAGTCCCGAAGTTCCAGATCGGCGACCAGGTCGCGGTGCATCAGCGCATCCTGGAAGGCCAGAAGGAGCGCATCCAGACCTTCGAGGGCGTGGTGATCGCCACCAAGGGCGAAGGCATGCGCGCCATGTTCACCGTGCGCAAGATGGTGCAGAGCGAGGGCGTGGAGCGCGTCTTCCCGCTGCACTCGCCGAAGATCGCCAAGGTCGAAGTGAAGCGCACCGGCCGGGTCCGTCGCGCCAAGCTGTACTATCTCCGCGACCGCGTCGGCAAGG
>JAGVLI010000443.1 GCA_020054355.1 Planctomycetales bacterium
GGCCCGGCGGGGCTGTCCTGCGCCGCCCAACTCAACCGAGCCGGCCACCTCGTCACGGTCTTCGAGCGCGCCGACCGCGTCGGCGGTCTGCTCATGTACGGCATCCCCAACATGAAGCTCGACAAGCGCACCGTCCAGCGGCGTATCGACTTGATGACGGCCGAGGGCATCACCTTCGTCACCAACACCGAGGTCGGCAAGAACTACCCGGCCGAGAAGCTGAAGTCGGACTTCAACGCCGTGGTGCTGTGCGGCGGCGCCACCAAGCCGAATGACTTCTTCACCAAGACGGAAGGCCGCAACCTCAAGGGCATCCATTTCGCGATGGAGTTCCTGCACGCCAACACCAAGAGCCTGCTGGATAGCAATCACGGTGACGGCCAGTATCTCTCCGCCAAGGGCAAGGACGTGATCGTCATCGGCGGCGGCGACACCGGCACCGACTGCGTCGGCACCTCGCTGCGCCACGGCTGCAAGAGCCTCTTCCAGCTGGAAATCGTGCCGATGCCGCCATTGCAGCGCGCTCCGGACAATCCCTGGCCCCAATGGCCGAAAACCTACAAGCTGGATTACGGCCAGGAGGAAGCCAAGGCGCTCTGGGGCGAGGACCCGCGCAAGTACGCCGTGCAAACGACCAAGTTCCTCGGCGACGAGCAGGGCGCGTTGAAAGCCATCGAGATGGTTCAAGTCGAATGGGTCAAGGACAACGGCCGCAGCGCTCCCCGCAACGTGGCGGGCAGCGAGCGCATCGTTCCGGCCCAGCTGGTCCTGCTGGCACTTGGATTCTCCGGCCCGGAAAACCAGTTGCTGGATCAGCTCGGCATCGAAAAGGACCCGCGCAGCAACGCCAAGGCGGAACACGGCAAGTTTAACACCAGCGTGGCCGGCATCTTCGCGGCCGGCGACATGCGCCGCGGCCAGAGCCTGGTGGTCTGGGCGATCAATGAAGGTCGCGGCGCGGCACGGGAATGCGACCGCTGGCTGATGGGCGAGACGAACTTGCCGTGAGTCAACGGGCCGGCTGGATGGTCAAGGTCGTCGCCAGCCCCGGCTTGATGACGACCTTCGGCACCGTCACCAGGCCCCACTGGTCGGCGACCACCGTGCCGGTCGCGCCCGTCGAAGCAGTCCAGCGATACGTACTGCCGGGACGAGGCTTGAATTGCTGGCAGCGCCGCGGCGTCACGTCCGCGGTCATTTCTTCTTTCGCCAATTCATTGGCAACCGCGACCGACCACTTGCCCACTTCGTCGCTCACATCTTTCCAGTCGAAGCCCAGGTTGATCCCGCCTTCCAGGTCGCCGTCTTTCGGGTCGCCGTTGCCCAGCTTCTGGTCGAGCGAACTGTTGCCGAAGACTGGATAGCTGCGGTTGCGAGCAAACTTCTCGGCGGGATAGTATTTCGAGATCAGCCCCATCGCCTTGCCCCCGCCGCTGTGATCGCCGTCGTTCCACGAGAACGCGAAACCGTGATGGGCAGCGGTCATGGCCTTCACCATGTCGATCATTTCGGGCCAGGTGGCGTAGCCGTCGCGCCGGCCGCAAGCCCAGCCGAGAAAGGGCAAATCCTCGTGATGCTCGGCCGCGAACTTCGGCCCGTCCACATGGTCGTAATACTGGGTCTTGCCGTCCGCCATCAAGGCGCCCTTCTCCCGATCGAACTTGCCGTCAAGCGGAATCGCGGGCACCCGCCGCACCCGGCCGACGCTCGGAAACGCGGCAGCGAACAGCTCCGGATGCCGGAAGCCGACGTTGTTCGAGCCGACGCCGCCCGACGAACTGCCGCCGACCGTCACGCGCTCCGGGTCGGCGTGGTAGCGCTGCACGGCCCAGCGCGCGATCCACAGCAACTGATTCTCGGTGAACGGATAAACGCGCGGCTCCGGGTGCTTCGCCCATTGCGGCACGCACAGGTAGCCGAACCAGTAGGTCTCCATCGCGCCCCGGCCGCTGGGATGCTCGACCGCGTCGCGCACCCGCACGAACAGGCGATTGCCTTCCTTGCGCCGATGCTCCTCCACCGAGAAGACACCCGCCAGGCCGTCGCGATAGCCCATTTCCGGGGTGCCGAAGAAGAGATAGTAGTCGCCGTACTCGCCCGCGCCGCCGCCCTGCCCCTGGCTGCCGTGCAACGTGAGATGCAAGGGCAAGCCTTTTTGCCCCGTGATGCTGGTGCTGCCGATCGACGGTCCCTTGCGCTCCCTGGAGTCATACAGCTTGATCGCCTGGATCGGCCCCGGTTTCTCGTCCACGCCCTGTGTGGTGGCGCTGCGTCCGGGCACGACCGCGCTGACCGGCTGTAGCTTCTCGTCCGTGGCGACAACCGCGTAGTACGCCTTGCCCGCCTTGCGGACCGTATGCACCGCCAGCCCGCTCCAGGCCGGCAACGGCTTGCCGCCTTCCTCGATAACGCTGTACGGTTTCGCCGGATCGAGCCGGTCTTTCAGGTTGAAAGCCGAGCCATAGAGCTTCGCCGAGAAGGGCAGCACGCCCCGGTAGCACAGTTCCGCGTCCGGCAAATTCTTGGCGGTGATCGGCTGCTCGGCGCGATACAGGCTGTAACGGAACTTCGCGCCCGCCTCGCCCTCGGCCGCGTCCTTCCAGGTCACGAAGGTCTGCCCGTGGCGATGGACCGCCTGGATGTTGGTGACTGCTACCTCTGCCGCGCTAGCAAATCCAGAGAACCAAAGCAGGCAAACGAATGTACCAAGTCGTTCGCACTGCCAGCTGAAGAAATGGGAGATCATTGGCGATCCTCGGAAGTGCTTCCGTCATTGGGATTGCGTGGCAGGGATGCCACGAAACCGATCCAAGCGCCGGCGTGCCACGGTCAAGCGGATTCTAGGACAACCGCAGTCGCAGACGTGTTTCTCGGCGCATGCGTTGCGCCCATTGCAGCGCTGCTTTCGATTGCCGGGAGGTCGCGCTGTCCCCCGGATACCGGTAATTCACGGCGAATTGCGTCAAGAATACCATGCCCCGCCGCAGTCTGCGGAGCGTAGGCTCGTGAGCCGAGGCCAGATCGAGCAAGTCATCCAGATCGTGAATTCGAGGGATCGGCCGGCCCCATTCTTGAAGCAATGCCTTGAGGAATTTCTCCGCCGCTTGCTGGCAGTGAAAACACAACAGGTCATGGAGGGGAGGTCTCGCCATTGCGAGTTGCCTGGCCCCGCGCAGGTCGGCTTCCGCCTTGCGAAGCCACCTTGCCGTTTCTTTTTGCATACAGGACTTTGCCTTTTTCCATGACTTCGCGCAGGAACCAGTTGCCGTCCTCCAAGCCCAGCCGCAGCTTTTTCGGTGTTCGCACGATCAAGTCGAGTGGAAAGGGCGCCTTCAGAGCCAACCGGATCCGAATCGACTGGTTGATCTCGTTTGCCGCCGGCATGACCACCAGCAGGTCCACATCGCTATCCGCATGAGGTTGGCCGTAGGCGAACGAGCCGAACAAGATGACCTTTTCTGGTTGAAATCGCTCGACGATCCGGCGCGCGTAGCGCCGGATGACTGCGATCGGCACGTCTGGGGGGCGATAGTGCCGAGGGCGGCGAATTTGCTTCGGAATCGTTGTTTTTCTCTCCATGTCAGTGATTGTAACTCGACATCCCGTTTCCCAGCAAATGTCCACTGTATTTGGCGAGAGTCTCATGCCCCCCGGAAATTGACTGACCCTGCACTTCGACTTCCCGATACACCACAATCAACGGTGCAGCTCCAGCGGGCAACGGCCACGATCACTTCTTGAAGGCGTCGTTGATGTCCTTGCTGGCCGCCAGCATGGCCTTCGTCAGCTCTTCCAGCTTTTCGGTTTCCGCGGCTTTGTAGAGGGCATCGAGACGTGCCAGAGGTTCCTTGATCCTGGCGCGAAAGGCGTCGAGTTCCTCGCCTTTCAAGGTCGCCAGCTTCTCGCGCACGCCGAACAAGCCGGTGCCCATGCCGGGAGCGCTGACGCTGCCGTACAACGGCGCGCGGCCTGCCGTGTGCGAAAAAGCAAACCGCAGCCGCAGATGACGGAGGCCGTAGCCTTCGGGACTGCCCCGGCCCAGCGGCGAAGCCATCGCCAGGATGGCGACCTGCACGTCGTCGCCCGGCTTGATGGGCATCGGGGCACTGCTCATCCAGTAGGTCGGTCGCTGGTTGGCGGCGGTCATCATGCCGTCCTTGCTCCACAGCCCCGCCGGCTTGCCGTTGACGTAGGTGTAGGTTTCCCAAACTCCCAGCACATTGGTTTCCACGCCGCAGGTGTAGCCGTTCTTGGGCATCGGAAACTTGCCCAGCCGATCCGGAACGGCGAAGCGCAGCCGATACCAGCCAGCGGCGCCGGGTTTCCCCTGCCCGTGGACCTCAAAAGGGTTCTTCAGAATGGCCATCCGCGACTCATCGGCATCGACCGCGTACAGCGTTGGTTCCAGCCCGGGCCGGAACTTCACGTTCTTGGACAGATCGATGGAGTCCAGCTCGACCAATTGATCGATCAGCTTGGTCAAATCCTCGGTAGTCTGGGCGTGGACCGCAGCCGGTTGCAGCCCCAGCAGTCCCAACAGAACAATGAACAGGAAGCGTCGCATGGCCAGGTCTCCTCGAATAGTCCACTCCGAGTTCGTAGTTCCGCCTTCAGGCGGTGTCGGCCGACACCGCCTGAAGGCAGAACTACGAACTCAACGCCAACTCGCACTCGGCGCGGTTCCTCTACTCACTGCTCACCGCACACTGCACACTGCACACTGCACACTGCACACTGCACACTGCTCACTGCACACTGCTCACTGCTTCGCCCCGATGCACCACAGGTGCTTGTGCGTCCGGATGAAAATCTCGCCGTTGGCAATCGCCAGCGAGGCGTTGGTGGTTTCCTTGAGCGGGTTGCTGGCCAGGTGTTCGTACTTGGGACCGGCGGCGAAGACGTGCGTCGTCCCCTGCTGGTCCACGATGTAAATCCGGCCGGCGGCATGCACCAGCGATCCCCAGGTTTCCCGGCCGCCGGGCCGTTTCTCGATCTGGTCCTTCCAGAGTTCCTTGCCGGTCTTCCATTCGTAGCACGAGGGCACGCCGACGTTGTTGTAGGTGTAGAAGTAATCGCCCGCGATCACGGCCGTGCTGATATACATCGAGCCGAGCTTGTGCTTGAGCTGATCCTTGGTAATGTCCCCGCTGCCGCCCAGCTTGACGAGCGTGCCATTGAAGATCGCCACGCCGTCGGCATAGAGCGGCGAGGGGTAGCTGTAGCCGCCCGCCGCCGCACGGCCTGACGACCACAGCACCTTGCCGGTCTGCGGATCGTAGCCGGTCAGTTTGCCGGGCACACTGAAGATGAGCTGGTCCTGATCCCCCACGCGGGCAATGATCGGCGTGCTCCACGAACCGACGAAAGTCCCGCCTTCGAGTCCCGAATGGCCGCCCGGTTCATCGACTTGCCAAACCTTCTCCCCGGTCTTCTTGTTCACCGCCGCCAGAAACTGACGCTCGCCCGGCCCGCACCACTGGATGCACAGGTCGCCGTGCAGGATCGGCGAGGACGCATTGCCCCAGACATGTTCCAGCTTGCCGACCGCATACTTCCAGAGTTCCTTGCCCTCGAAATCGTAACAAACCAAGCCGGCTGACCCGTGGCTGGCGATCACGCGCTCGCCATCGGTCACGGGCGACGCGGAGCAGAACGGATTCGTGGCATGCGTCGGTTCGCTGTCCTTGTGGATGGTGTCGCGCTGCCAGAGCAGCTTGCCGTCCTCGCGATTGAAGCACAGGACGGAGCGCTTCTCGATGACCGCTGCCCCGCCGGGCGAAGTGCCCTTGGGAAATTTGGGCGAAACCTGCGGCGGCCAGACTTTCTTGTCGCTCGCCTGGGTCACGAACACGCGGTTGCCCCAGATAATCGGCGTGGAATTACCCGCATCGGGCAGCGCGGCTTTCCAGCGGACGTTCTCCGTGGCGCTCCATTTCAACGGCAGGTCTTTCTCCTCGGAAAGCCCCTGGCCCGTCGGTCCGCGCCAGCCCGGCCAGTCCGCGCCGGCGGCCAGCGCGGTCCAGAGCAGTAACGCCAGCCCCGCAACGCTTCGTCTCATGGCCATGTCCTCCCGTCGAGCAACGCCGACTGTCCGCGATTCATTTCGCCTGAGTGCCCGCCGCCACCTTCTGGTGCCGATACGCCCACACGGTCCGGTCCCGGTGATTGAAGACCACGAAGACGTTGTGTTCCGGATCGAAGTCCATCGCGCCGACCCAGGGATTGCCGGGCCCATTCTTCGCTTGCAAATCGGTCCAGGTGTTGGAGCGCACGTCGTAGGTCCAGGTGATGGAATCATCCGCCCCGCCGTACTGATTCACCTTCTTGCCGCCTTGCAACAGCAGCAGCTTATGGAAGGGATCGTAGACGAACCCGGCGCCGGGCTGAGCGGTCGGCAGCACTTTCGGTTGCATGTTCTTCCAGACGTTCTTCACTGGATCGTAGGTCCAGGTTTCGGCGGGCCGCGACTCGAAGGGCGGCAAGTAGACGACCAGCAACCCCGCATCCTGATCCACCGCGCCCGTGAGATACGAGGCCGCGCGGGGATAGTCGCCCTCCTGGTTGGTCTTGTTCAGCCAGGCTTCCAGGCTGTATGGATCGGCCGTCTTCGTGTCGAAGGCCCACCAATCCTTGGTCTTGTGACTGGCGGGCTGGAACTTCACGGGATACATCAGGCCGTTTTTCCAGTCGTAGGCGTAGCGCTGGGCCGGCTCGCCATAGGTGGCCTGGCGGAGATGCGCGGGGCGGAAGCGATCGGTGGCCAGGTCGTAGGAACAGAAGCGATAGCCGCCGTCCTTCATGTAGTACTCGGCGATGGCCAGGTCGGCGCCGCTGCCGCCGATGGACGGCCCAATCCAGCCGAC
>JAGVLI010001024.1 GCA_020054355.1 Planctomycetales bacterium
CTCTTCCGATCTCGCCCTGTGCGGCGTGGTCGGCCTGAAGCCGACCTATGGCCGGGTGTCGCGCTTCGGCCTGATCGCCTATGGCAGCTCGCTGGACCAGATTGGTCCCTTCGCGCGCAACGTGACCGACGCCGCCCTGCTGCTCGAAGTCATCGCCGGCCACGACCGCCGCGACAGCACCTGCGTCGAACGGCCCGTTCCTGCCTATGCGCAAACCGTCGAGCAGCCGGTCACGCCGTTGACCATCGGTGTCGTGAAAGAACATTTTGCCGTCGGGTTGGATGCGGAAGTCGAGCAAGCCGTCCGCGAGGCGCTGAAGGTTTATCAGCAGCAGGGCGCGACGATTCGCGAAGTGTCGCTGCCGTACAGCCGGTATGCCATCGCCACGTACTACCTGGTGGCCACGGCGGAGGCGTCGAGCAACCTGGCGCGCTACGACGGCGTCCATTTCGGCCACCGCGCCGCCAAGTTCGACAACCTGATCGACATGTACTGCAAGTCGCGCGGCGAAGGCTTTGGCGCGGAAGTGAAGCGCCGAATCATGCTCGGCACCTATGCGCTGTCCAGCGGCTACTACGACGCCTACTACCTCAAGGCGCTGAAGGTGCGCCGGCTCATCAAGGACGACTTCGACAAAGCCTTCGCCGCCTGCGACGTGGTGCTGGGACCGACCTCGCCGACGCCGGCCTTCAAGATCGGCGAGAAAGCCGACGACCCGCTGACCATGTACCTCTCCGACATCTACACCATCGGCGGCAACCTGGCGGGCATCGCGGGCATCAGCATTCCCTGCGGTTTCGCGAAAAGCGGCTTGCCCATCGGCTTGCAGCTGCAAGCGCCGCCCTTCGAGGAAGAGAAACTCCTGCGCGTGGCCCGCATGTACGAACAAGCCACCGACTGGCACACGCGCCGGCCGCCGCTGTAGCATGGAAGGCAAAGGGAGGATCGTTTCATGTCCACCTTGGTTCGCAGGCGAAAGACCAAACCCGGCGAACGTCTGCTGACAGCCGCCGATCTGGCCATGCTGCCCGACGACTTGCCGTCGGGTCCGGTGCTCTATGAACTGAATAATGGGAGATTGGTCATCATGCCTCCGCCCGGCGATTTTCATGGGGGCGTCGAAGCCAACCTGACCACGACCATGAAAAATCATGTGGATCGTCACCACCTGGGAAAGGTGCGTTGCGGCGAAGTCGGCATCGTTCTTTGGCGCAATCCGGACCGTGTAGTCGGCGCGGATGTTGCCTTCATCGCCACCAGCTCGCTGCCGATTCGCGTATCGCCAGAAGGCTATCTCGAAACGATTCCCGATCTGGTGGTCGAGGTGCGCAGCAAGAACGATTCGCTGCCGGAGGTGCTCGATAAAGTGAAGGATTACCTGCTGGCCGGCGTCCGCGTGGTGCTGGTTGCCGATCCGCTGAAGAAGACGGTGACTGCCTACCGGCGCGGCCGGAAGCCCAAGGTGTTTACCGTCGCCGATACCCTGACCATCGAAGATGTGATTCCGGGGTTTCAGTTACCTGTTGCGGAGGTGTTCCATGTCTAAAGCTGGTCGTCTGTTTCCCAGTCTGTTCGGTTTGGCCATCGTCCTGGGATTGGCGGTCCCCGCGCACGCCCAGGACAAGCCGCCGACGCCGGACGAGGCCCTGAAAAAGCTGAAGGCTGGCAACGCCCGCTTCGCCGCCGAGAAACTGACGGTCAAGGACCTGAGCGACAAGCGCCGCATCGAACTGGCGCAGGGGCAGCGTCCGTTCGCGGTGGTCCTCACCTGCTCCGATTCGCGCGTGGTCCCCGAATTCATGTTCGATGCCGGCCTGGGCGAAGTCTTTCCGCTGCGCGTGGCGGGCAATGTCACCGGGCTGTCCATCTTCGCGTCCATCGAATACGCCATCGCCGAGCTGAAGGCCCCGCTGATCGTCGTCATCGGCCATTCCAAGTGCGGCGCGGTGGACACCGCCCTGAAGGGCAAGGACCTGCCGTCCGACAATCTGAAGAAGCTGATCGGCCTGGTCCACCTCGGCGACCCGCTGCCCAAGGACAAGGATGAAGCCCTGAACGCCGCCATCCGCAACAACGTGCAGTATCACGCCCGCCAGTTGACCGAGCAGAGCACGATCATCAAGGACTTCGTGGGTTCGGGACGGGTCAAGATCGCGACCGGCGTCTACTCGATCAAGAGCGGCGAGGTGGAGTGGCTGAAGTAGCCGGGCAGGTGAAATCCACATGGCGGAGCTACCCTATCGCATCGTCATCGGCCTGGAAGTCCACGTCCAGCTGCTGACGCGCACCAAGCTGTTCTGCGGCTGCCGGACGGATTTTGGCCAGCCGCCCAACTCGGCAACCTGCCCGGTGTGCATCGGCATGCCGGGCGTGTTGCCGGTGATGAACCGCCGCGCCTTCGAGTTGGCGCTGAAGGCGGCCAGTGCCCTGAACTGCGAGATTGCTTCGTTCACCAAATGGGACCGCAAGAACTACTACTATCCCGACCTGCCGAAAAACTATCAGATCAGCCAGTACGATTTGCCCTTCAGCAAGGACGGCTGGCTCGACGTCCAGCCAGCCGCCGGCCCGCGCCGCATCGGCATCATTCGCGTGCATCTGGAAGAAGACGCCGGCAAATCGCTGCACGACGAATCGGGCGGCGGTGGGTCGAGCCGCGTCGATCTGAACCGTACTGGCACCCCGTTGCTGGAGATCGTCAGCCAGCCGGACATGACCGCGCCGGAAGAGGCCCGCGCTTACGTCGAGGAATTAAGGCTGCTGCTGCGCGAGCTGGAAGTCTCCGACTGCGAGATGCAGGAAGGCAGCCTGCGCTGCGATGCGAATGTCAACATCCACATTCCGTTTAGCCGCGACCTTCAAGCGCCGTTTAGCCGCGACGCGAAGGGGAGCGCTCAGCCGGACTATTACCTCGCCACGCCGCTCATCGAGGTCAAGAACCTCAACAGCATTCGCGGCGTCGAACGGGCGCTGAAGTACGAAGCCGACCGGCAATACGGCGAATTCCAGGACAAATTCGGCGAGGACTGGCGCGCGCAAGGCAAGCCGAAACCCTTCGACCGGCTGAACCGCGTCGTCGATAAAATCGAGGAGCGGAAGAACGGCGAGTGGAAGGAAGTGGCCAAGGCGACGGCCGGCTGGAATGATGAAGCCGGCGAGACGAAGGAGCAGCGGCGCAAGGAAGAAGCTGCCGACTATCGCTACTTCCCCGAACCGGACTTGGTGCCGGTGCTGGTCGATGCAGCCTGGCAAGAGCAGGTCCGCGCCGGCCTGGGCGAACTGCCCGCAGCACAGCGGGGCCGGTTGCAATCGCAATACAGCCTGTCCGCCTACGATGCCGGCGTGCTGGCGGCACAGGGCCGAGCGTTCGTCGTCTACTTCGAAATGCTGGCGAAGGACTGCAACGACGCCAACGAAGCCAAGAACTGGCTGACCAACGACGTGCTGCAAACGCTCAATGAACGTAAGCAAAGCATTGGAAAGTTTCCCATCAAAGCGCCGGCACTAGCGGAACTCATTCGGGAAGTGAAGACGACCGGCCTGAACAAGCAGCGGGCGCGGGAAGTCTATGCCGAGATGCTCGCCGCCGGTTCGACCGCGAAGCAAGCCATCGCCAAGCTGGGCATCCAGGTAGTGGCCGACGAAGGCCAGCTGCTGGCGATCATTCGCAAGGCCATCGAGGCCAACCCGAAAGCGGTGGCCGACTTCAAGAAGGGCAAGGTCAAGGCGGCGGATGCCATCAAAGGCGCGGTGATGCGCGAGACCAAGGGCCAGGCCAAGGCCGAGTTGTTGCAGCAACTGCTCACGCAGGAGTTGCAGAAGGCGTGAGAATCGAGCGAATTCGCGGCGAACGTCGGGGCGTGAGCGCCGACGTGTTTGCGGTCAACTCCACGTCGGACTTACGCCCCGACGCTCGCCTTCAGTCCGGGACGAAACCGCCAGCAGCGTTATTGTTCCCGATAAGTTTTGGCCATCTCAAAGAGTGCCAGTCGTTCCTGGGCCTTCTTCAGTTCCTCGGGCGGAAACGAGGAATGCTCGAAGTCCAGCGCCTTCTTCTGCCATTGCACCGCCAGCGGGAAATGGCCGATCTCGGCATAAGCCGCCGCCAGCACACCGATGCAGTAGGGGTCTTTCCACTGGCTCAGCTCGCACGCCTTGCCGGCGAGTTTCACCGCTTGGGCGCCATTGCGCAGCTTGTCGTTCGGCGAGACCGATTGCACCCAGGCCAGGCCGCTGTAAGCGTAGGCCAGGTCGCGGTCGATCCGGATGGCGGCTTCATAATCCTTGGTCGCTTGCTCCCAGTTCGCTTGCCGGGTGTGAATCCGGCCCCGATTGCAGAACGCGCCGGCGTTCTTGGGCTTGAGCTTGATTGCTTCGTTGTAGTCCTTCAGCGCTTCGTCGTACTGCTTGATGTCGAGATAAGCGTTGCCCCGGTTCATCCAGACGTCGCCGTCAGTCACGCCGCGCTGGATCGCCTCGGAATAGCTGGCGATGGCGTCGCGCGGCGCGCCCTTCTCGGAGTAGGCGAAGCCGCGCGTGGTATAGGCCGCCACCGTGTCCGGGGCGATGGCCAGGGCGGCATTGCAATCGGCGATGGCCAGGTCGTATTCGCGCAGCTGCAAGCAGGCCGCCGCCCGGCCGACGTAGGCTTCGACGCGATTCGGGTCCAGTTGAATAGCCTGGCGATGGTGATCGACGGCCTGGACGAACTTGCCCTGCGAATAGAGCACCAGGCCCAGGCCGACCCAGCCGCCAGCGTCCTTGGGGTTGCTCTGCAGCGTCTCCTGGAAATGCAGGGCGGCCTGGGGCAGGTCGTCGGCGTTCAGCGCTGCCATACCCTGCTCGTAGGGCGTCGGTCCCCCACAGCCGGCCAGCGGGAGCAAAAGCAGGCAGGCAAAGCGCAGGGAGGATTTCATGCCATGTTCCTCTTCGGTACGGCGCCGGGGCCACACCGATGTCAGTCGCGCCGAAATTGGCGAATAGCTGTCAGCCGTTAGCTGACAGCTATCAGCCATTAAGTTCCCTGGTTCGGCTGCGGAAATGAAAATTCGTTACTTTTTGATCTTGAGCAGTTCGACCTCGAAGACCAGCTCGGCATTCGGCGGGATGACACCGCCGGCGCCGCGCGCCCCGTAGCCGAGCGCCGCCGGAATGGTCAGCTTGCGCTTGCCGCCCACCTGCATGCCGGCCACGCCCTCATCCCAGCCCTTGATGACCATGCCCGCGCCCAGCTTGAAGGTGAACGGCTGGCCCCGGTCCAGGCTGCTGTCGAACTTGGTGCCGTTGGTCAGCCAGCCGGTGTAATGCACATCGACGCTGTTGCCCGCCTTGGCGGCGTCGCCGGTTCCCGGTTGCAAGTCTTCGTACTTCAGGCCCGAGGGCGTGGTGGTAGGCATGGTGTGCTCCTCGAAAAATAGCGTTCCTTGGCGAATCATGGACTTCTGTTTTAGCCCATTGGCCGCAAAGCCGCAAGCGGCCAGAAAGTGCTCTTGATCGATCGCGAGCGGGTTTCTTACGCTCGACCGTATCATGAACACTCGATCACTGCTCGCCTGCGCCCTGGACCCCGCCCGCATTCTGGAGAGCCAGGGATTGGCGCCCGACCCCTGGCAACGCCAACTGCTGCATGCTCCCGGTCGGCAAGTGTTGCTCAATTGCTCCCGGCAGGTCTCCGTCCGGCCAAGGGCGTTCTTGACGGTCATGGTGTAATCCTCCGCAAAGGAGGTGACTACCATGTCCACACCCCAACAGCGCGATGGCGC
>JAGVLI010000060.1 GCA_020054355.1 Planctomycetales bacterium
CCGGGCGAATCCGAGGAGCATGATTCGCTGTACACTTGTCGAAAGTCAAGGGTCGGGCGAATAATTCAGCAGGCAGGAGTGATGCGATTGCCCTGCTTCCTTACCCCCTCCATGACCTGCCACTTTCCTCTTCTCCTTTGAGGAACGCACTCATGCTCTCCATGCTGGGCAGTCCGAGGCGCTGTTGCGATGGTCTTACTCGTCGCGAAACACTGCGGGCCGGCGCTCTCTCCATGCTGGGCGGCTTCAGCCTGCCCGACCTGTTGCGTGCGGAAGCCGGGCGCTCGGCGGATCAGCCGACGGGCAAGGCGAAGAGTGTCATCTGCCTCTTCCTGCTCGGCGGGGCAGCGACCCAGGACATGTTCGACCTGAAGCCCGCCGCGCCGGCCGACATTCGCGGTGAATTCAAGCCCATCGCGACCAATGTGCCGGGCATCCAGATTTGCGAGCATTTGCCGCGCATGGCGAAATGGCTGCACCGCTCGGCCATCGTCCGTTCGGTCAATCACAAGGCGGGCTGCCATAATTGCCTGCCCTGCTACACCGGCCACGAGGTCCCGCAACCCGACCAGCATCCGCGCGACACCCATCCGCCGAGCATGGGGTCGGTGTGCGAATTCCTGAACAAGAAACAGGGCGATTTCCCGGCTTACGTTTACCTGCCCTGCTGGCTGGGCTGGGGGCAGGTGTTTCGCCGGGGCGGACCCTACGCCGGCTTCCTCGGCAAGCGCTACGATCCATTGATTACCGAGTGCGCGCCCTTCGGCGACAAGGATGCCCCTGCTCCGAGAGCTGGCTACCCGCGCGCGGTCCGGGGCCAGCCCTTCCTGCCCGACAGCAAGCTGGCAGCGGACATGACCATCGACCGGCTGAATACGCGCCGCACCCTGTTGCAGCAGATCGACGAGCAGCAGCGTTTGGCGGAGTCCCATCAGTCGGCGAAGAGCTACGACAAGGCCCAGGAGCGGGCCTTCAGCGTGTTGACTTCGCGCAGCATGAAGGCCGCCTTCGACCTGACCACGGAAGACCCGCACCTGCTCGACCGCTACGGCCGCACCCTCTTCGGCCACAGCACGCTCATCGGCCGACGGCTGGTGGAAGCCGGCGTGCGCTTCGTCAACGTGACCTGGGACCTGTTCTGGGACCGCGTGCAGATCGACTACGACGCCTGGGACACGCACACCCGCAACTTCCCGATCCTGAAGGAGAACAAGCTGCCGAGCTTCGATCAGACCTACACGGCCCTGATGGAAGACCTGGAGCAGCGCGGCCTGCTCGATGAGACTCTGGTAGTCGTGATGAGCGAGATGGGCCGGACGCCGAAGATCAACGCCAACGGCGGCCGCGATCACTGGACGTACTGCTACTCAGTGATGCTGGCGGGGGCGGGCATCAAGGGCGGCACGATTTACGGCGCTTCGGATGCCCACGCGGCCTTCGTCAAAGACCTGCCGGTCAGCACCGCCGACATTTGCGCCACGATCTATCATTGCCTGGGCATCGACCCGGACATGCCCGTGTACGAGCGCGGCGGCCGACCGTTGCCGGTGGCGCAGGGCGGGCAGGTGATTCGGGAGATTGTGAGCTGAGGCAATGAAAGCTGATCGAAATCGCTGAAAGTACCTGGTTCGCGACGCTTCGGAGAAGCGTGAGGGACTGGCCAATTTCTGACCCGCACGCTTCTCCGAAGCGTCGCGAACCGCTAACAGAGAACCAGCGCGATCCGGCGAAAAAACAGGTGTGCGTCTCTATGTTCGACTGGCTTTTCGGCAAATCCCGCCGCAACCATGTCACTCCCGCGCCCGCGAAGGGCGGTCCCTCCGGCGAGGCCCGACCCATGCAGTCGATCGAGAAGCTGATTCAGAATTTGCAGCAGGTCCAGAAGCAGAAGGGCATGTTCGTCTTTCCGCTCGACCTGCCCTCATTCGAGAACTTCCTGAACGGCTTTCGGGCCGCTGCTTCCGCGTGCGGTTGTGAGATTCCGCGCAAGCTGCGGCAAGAGGTGCTGACCGCGCGCGGCTGGAAGTTCGCCGCCGCCGGCCCGGCCCCGCAGATGAAAGCCAAGGGAATGGCCGACGACGCCATCATGAACGAGTTGCTCGAAATCGAAATTGATCTGCTCGGAAAGCTCGCCAAGCTACCGCCGAAGAAGCCGTAGGGTCCGCTGTGCGGACCACGAACCAACATCAACTTGCTCGTTCAATGGTCCGCACAGCGGACCCTACGAAGAAGCCGTAGGGTCCGCTGTGCGGACCACGCACGAACATCAATTCACGCGCTCAATGGTCCGCACAGCGGACCCTACGAATTCACGGCAAATTCAATAGGTAGGCCGTCGAATCGGCGTTGGCCGTGGCGAGTTGCTTGCCGGACGGCAGGAAGGCCAGGCCCATGATGCCTTGCTTCAGGTCGAAGCGGCGCAGCTCCTGGCCGGTGGCCGTCTCCCAGAGCTTCACTTCCTGATCCTGCCCGCCGGTCGCGAAGCGCTTGCCGTCCGGGCTGACCGCGAAGGCCACGATGCGGCCGTTGTGCGCCTTGGCGATGGTCTGCACCGGCTTGTTGTCCGGGCCGCCCTTGAGCTTATCGGTTTCCCAGACGCGCACCTCGCCGTCGTCCGCGCCGGTAATCAGGAGCTTCCGATCGGGCGTGAAAACCAGGTCGGTGACGCGCTTGCCGTGCGCGGACATATCGCCGTCGAACAGTCGCTTGCCGTCGGCCGTCTTCCAGACGCGGATGCTGCCGTTGTCGGCACCCATCGCCGCCAGCTCGCCGTCGGGGCTGAAGGCCAGGCAATGCACCAGGCGGTCGGCGTCGTTGAAGGTCGTCACGGCCTTGCCGGTGGCCGTGTCGTAGACGCGGACGTTGCTCACTGGCTTCAGGCCCATTTCCAGCGCCGGCGTCCAGGCCAGCAATTTCTTGGCGTCCGGCGTGTAGGCCAGCGCCGGCACCATGCCGATCGGTTCCCAGGTCTTGGTCAGCTTGCCGCTGGCCGTGTCCCAAAACTTGACGCTGAGGTCGTTCTTCTCGTCGGTGGTGCCCGAGGTCAGCACCTTGCCGTCGGGGCTGAACGTGAGGGCCGTGATCGGCCCGCGATGGCCGACCAGCAAGTGCTTTTCCGCCCCGGTCTTGGCGTCCCAGAGGCGAATGGTCTGGTCGTCGCCGCCGGTCGCCAGCAGTTCGCCGTTGGGGCTGACGGCGATGGCCCGCACCCGCTTGATGTGGCCGGCGAGCATGGGCGTCACTTCCCGGCTGGAGTTTTCCCAGAGCCGCACGCTCTTATCGACGCTGCTGGAGACGAGCGACCGGCCATCCGCGCTGAAGGCCACCGAGCTGACCCAGTCGGTATGGCCGCGAAAGCTGCGCTGCTCCGCGCCGTTGATGGCGTCCCAGAGCTTGATGACCCGGTCGCCGCCGCCGGACGCCAGCAAACGGCCATCCGGGCTAAATGCGACGGCACTGACCGGCGCGGTGTGGCCTTCGAGCTTGCGCAAAAGCGACAGGCCCTTGTCCGGCTGTACGGCCCAGATGAACAGCAACTGATCGCCGCCGCTGCTGACCAGCCGGCCGCCGTCGTTGCTGAACGCCAGCGAGCTGACGCCCTGGCTGTGCGCCACCACCGAGGCGATTTCCTTGATCTCCTTGGCGTCGGCCAGGCTCCAGAGCTTGATGATGCCGTCGGCCCCGGCCGAGGCGACATGTTTGCCGTCCGGATGGAAAGCCACGGCGCTGACGATGGAGCCGTGGCCCTTGAGGGTATGCAGTTCCTTGCCGCTGGCGGTGTCCCAAATCTTCACCAGCTTGTCGGCCGCTCCGGAAACGATGTGCTTGCCGTCCTTGTCGAAGGCGGCAGCCATCACCGCGAAGCGATGGCCGATGAGCGTGGCGCGCTCGTCGCCGGTGTCGGCATTCCAGAGTTTCAGCACCTCGTCGCCCGCTCCGGAGAGGATGCTCTTGCCGTCCGGA
The DNA here is from genome assembly GCA_020054355.1 of Planctomycetales bacterium. Classification (GTDB taxonomy): domain Bacteria; phylum Planctomycetota; class Planctomycetia; order Gemmatales; family Gemmataceae; genus JAGVLI01. The sequence goes on from JAGVLI010000060.1 coordinate 3,964, forward strand.
CTCCAGAGGGCGACCGTGACCGGGGCCTTGTGGCCGTTCAGGGTGCGCAGCGGCTTGTCGGCGGCGGGATCCCAGATCTTCAGAGTGCGGTCGGCGCTGGCGGAGACGATGCGCGTGCCGTCCGGATTGAACACGGCTGCCCAGACCGAGCCTTGATGGCCGGTCAGGCTGCGATGATGCTCGACGGTTTCGAGGCTCCAGAGGCGGACGGTTTGGTCCGCGCCGATCGAGGCCAGCTGTTGACCGTCCGGATGGAAAGCGACGCCGGTTACTTCGTCGAGATGGCCGTGGAAGTTGCGGATGGATTGCCCGGTGCCCACGTCCCAGAGGCGGACGCTCTTGTCGCGACCGGCGGTCGCCAGCAGCTTGCCGTCCTTGCTCAGCGCCACGCTGTTGACGCTGCCGGTATGTCCCTGGAAGTTCTGCAACAGCATACCCGCGCCAGCCCC
>JAGVLI010000960.1 GCA_020054355.1 Planctomycetales bacterium
GCTTCACGCTGCTGACGCCAGCCGCCGGAACGGCGGTCCCCGAGGGCGAGGACTTGCTCGTCCGCGTCCAGCTCCAGGGCCGCATCCCGGGTGATGTGACGCTGGTTTACCATCCCACCGACGAATCCGGCCGGTTTACCGAGCGCAAGATCACCGTCAGCATGTTCGTCAACCCCGACCATACCGCGGAATACACTTTCGCCAAGCTCGGCGATTCGCTGCGCTTTCACATCGAAGGCGGCGACGGCCAGACCCGGCCGGTCGAGGTCCAGGTGGTCAAGCGGCCCTATCTCCGCGAAGTGCAGGTCTATAGCAAGCCGCCGCCCTACACCGGGGCAGCGCCGAGGATCGGCAACGACTTGCAACTGACCGGCCTGGAAGGCACCGAGCTCCGCCTGAGCTTCACCGCTTCGACCCCGTTGAGCGCGGCCTGGGTGCAGCTGGCCGGCCAGGCACCACAGCCGTTGCCGCTCGCCGAGGACGGCTTGCGTTTCGAGTGGTATCACCTGCTCAAGGATACGACCAGCTACACCATCGGACTCAAGGACCGGCACGGCAACCGCGAGAAACGGGCCGAGACGCACCGCATCCAGGTCACGCCCGACCAGCCGCCGTCGGCTCGCCTGTTCGAGCCGTCCGGCGACCTGGAAGTAACGGCCCGCGCCCGCTTCCGGGTGCGCTACCAGGCCGACGACGACTATGGCTTGCAGCAGGTGCGCGTACTGGTGAGCAAGGACGGCCAGCCGCCCCAGCCGCTCGATGAAAAAATCACCGGTCCCGTGCCGCAGATCGGCAAGTCTTCGGCGGGCGCTTTCGACTGGGACCTGGAAAAGCTCGACCTGGTCGGCGTCGGCAAGCTGACTTTCTTCCTGGCTGCCCAGGACGTCAATCCGACCGGCCGGGGCCAGGCCGAGTCGGCCCACTTGCAGCCTATCCTCAAGAGCGAGCTGGAAGTGCAGAGCAACGTGCTGCTGGCGGCCAAGGCGCTGCTGACCGAGGCGCTGTTGGGCGCGAACAACCAGCGCTGGGCCTACCTCGACGCCGGCAAGTGGCTCAAGACGGAAGGCGCCGCCGAACCGGACCAGGCACTCCTCAAGCAGTTCCACGAGGAGCAAGAACTGGCCCAGCGCGCTGCCTTGGCCCTGGAAGGCCGTTTCAAGTCTCTCTCCGTGGAAATGACCCGCAACCGGATGGAAGGAGCGTTTTTCGCCCGCCGGCTGGAGCAGATCGGCCAGCTCATCCGCGAGCTGGCCACGCAACGCCAGCCGCAGATTGCGAAAGCCTTGCTGGCCGCTCGTCCGGCCAGCGCCGCCGAGAACACCCCGTCCGGCCGAGTCGCCAAGCTGAAGAAAGGGCTGACGGCGCTGGAGCCTTCCTTGAAGCTGGCCGCCCTGGAGTATCAACGGCTGTTCCATTTGCTGGCCGACTGGAACGATTTGCAGCAGGTACTTGTCACTTCGCGCCGGTTGCACGAGTTGCAGCAAAAAGTCCACACGACCAGCGTGCAGGTGGCTCCCCGGTGGATCGGCAAGGAGATCGAGGACCTGAACGAAGCGGACGCCCGTCTGCTGGCCACCATCGCCCAGCAGCAAGAGACCATTCGCGACAGCGAACGCGCCCTGGAAGAAGAACTGCAAACCCTGGCGCTGGCCGCCCAATCGCAGGGCCGCAAGCAGGTCTTCACGCCGCTCAAGGAGAACCTGGAACTGCTTCGCCTGCGTGCCGTGAACGAGAAGCTCATCCAGGTGGCGAAAGGCATCAAGGACAATCGCATCGACGCCACCTTGCAGGAACAGCTTTACGTCCTCAAGGTCTTCAGCTTCGTCGCGGGCAAGTTCGAGCAAGCCGGCCAGGACGTGACGGCCCTGGCTGCTCTCGATGTCAAGACGTCGATTGCCGACGACCGCGAGGTCAAGACCGTCATCAAGCCGATGGTGGTCGGCGATCCGGCCGAGGGACTGGTCTTCAACCCGGAGTCGAAGGTCGATGTGGAAGACCTCAGCGCCTACAAGCTCAACACCATCGAGCAGGCGCTGGTCTTCTTGCAGTCGATCCTGGACGATCAGGTCATTCTGTACACGCAGTACACCGAGCAGCGTTTCGCGGAAAAAGAACGCTCGTCGCGCTATCGGCAACTACGCCTGGGGATGCTCGGCCTGCGGGTGCAGCAAGCGCTGGAGGCATCGACCAGGGTGCAGGAATTCGCGAAGGAGCATCGCTTCGGCGCGGCGCGACCCTGTTTGCAATCATTGCACGCCGATCTGGAAACCGTTGCCAGGCTGGTCGCGGCGGGGCAGACGGGCACGGCAACGCAAGCGGTCGAACGCGATCTGAGCGCCACCGCGCAAACTACCCGCCGTTTCCTGGCACAGCACGGCCGGATGGTGACCCAGCTCGAAGATCGCGACAAGTCGAAGGGCATCGATGAGTTTGGGCAGCCCTATGTCGCCGTCGGGCCGATCCTGGCGACGCTGATGCAGCTGCGCAACGACCTCGGCTGGGCGCTGGTGCTCCAGCAAGACGTCCACCAGAAGACTCGCCGGCTGCTGGAGAAGCAGAACGCCAAGCTGCCGAGCGAACCGCTTCTGCAAGCACTCCAGGCCCAGGCGCTGGCCCAGGCGCTCGAACGCCAGCAGCAAGTCCTGGATTCGGTGAATGCCGCCCGGCTGGCCGGCAAGGAGCGGATCGCCGAAAAGGAGCTGAGTGCCCGCCTCAACAAGGAGCTGTCGCTGCTTCAGCCGAACGCTTTCGCGAAGGCGCTGGCGGGCCTGAAGGAAAGCAAGCTCAAAGCGGGTTTACCCGCGCTGCGGACCGAGTTGCTCGAAACGCTCCGCAACACCCTGGCCGCCCTGGACACGTTGGCCGACGAGCGCATCCGGCCGAAGGAAGTGCTGGCCAAGGAAGTGGTCGAGGCCCAGCAGGCGATCGGCCAGGTCGATCTGAAGAAGTCGCCCACGGAGATCGCCAAGGAGATTGCCACGGCGCGCGAGAAGGCGCTGCACGACTTCCAGTTCGAGGTGCTGGCCGACCGGATCGAGCAAGCGCCCCTGAGTCCGGAAGTTCGCGCCTACCTGGTGCAATCGCTGGCGGCCAATCCGGACCCGAAGTACCGCACGCTCATCAGTGCGTACATCAATCCGCTGGTGCCGCCGCCGGCCAAGGAGAAGGAGCAGCCATGAAACGTGGTCTCGCAGCCTCTCGTTCCCACGCTCCGCGTGGGAACGCACTGCGCTGGCCGCTCCGCGGCGAAGTTCGGGTCAGCAATCAGCGCGCTGGTTTCCTGGCGGTGCCGCGACGCGGAGCGTCGGGGCAGCGCGTTCCCACGCGGAGCGTGGGAACGAGTTTGGTGGCGGTGCTGCTGCTCGCCGGGTTGGCCGCGCCTGCCGGTGCCGAGGAGATTTACTTCCAGGACGGCAAGCGGCTCATGGCCATGGTCGAAGCCATCGACGGCAAGGGCAAGATTACCCTGCGTCTGCCCTCCGGGAAAATGTCCGCGGCCGAGCTGACGCAAGTCAACAGCATCACGTTTCGCGGCCGCGAGCCACGGGCCATCCGCGCCGGCGCCCAGGAATTCCACTTCGTCTCGGGCGACCGGCTGAAGGGCCAGATCGTGCGGCTCCAGAGCGACGTGCTGCTGACGGAAACCGCGGGCGCGGGCAACGTGGCCATCCCGCTGGCGGCGCTGCGCGGCTTCCTGACCATGCCGATCGAGGGCAAGGCCGGCCGTCGCGCCATCGAGTTGGTCGCGGGCGACGATGAGGACCCCACCGGCAAGATGGACCAGGTCCTCGACCGCCGCACCGCCGGCTACGAAGGCGTCCTCGAAGCCATCGACTCGAAGGAACTGCATCTCGATCACGAGCGCCTGCGCCGGATTGTCCCCCTGAGCATCCTGCACCTGGTCGGCGTCCGGCTGGCGCGCGACACGCAGAACCCCCGGCCGCCCTTATCGAGCCAGCCGTTCGTCAAAGTGCTCACCCGTGACGGCAGCACGCTGGAAGGCCTTCTCCACTCGGTTCGCCACGGCAAGTGGAACCTGCACCCCACCTGGCAGCCGGACCGGGTCCTGGCTGTGCCGGTTGAAGAGGTCGTCGCCGTCGAGGTGCTCAATGGCCACGCGATCTACCTGTCGCAGCTTCAGCCCAGCGAGGTGAAGGAAAAAGCCATCCTGACGCCGCAGCAGCGCTATCGCCTGAATCAGAACTGCCAGGGCAATCCACTGCAGGTCGGCGGCAACCACTACGCCTGGGGCATCGGCGTCCACGCCAACAGCTCGCTGACCTTCGACATCGTCGGCGACTGGTCGAAGTTCGAGGCCGTCGTCGGCATCGACGACCAGGTCGGCCAGGGCGGCAGCGTGACGTTTCAGGTGCTGGCCGACGGCAAGGAACTCTACAAGAGTCCGGTGCTCCGCGGCGGGGCGACGGCCAAGACGCCCACCGCGATCGCCGTCCCGATCAAGGGCGTCAAGAAGCTGACTCTGGTGGTGGACGCCACCGACGACCTCGACCTGGGCGACCTGGCCGACGGGGCGGGCGCGCGTTTGCTCCGTTGAATTCCGAGGTGGAATGTGTTGACGACCCTGCGACGAGTCCTGCTGGCCGGCGCGTCCCTGCTGGTGCTGGCCACCCTGGCCGACGGTCAGCCGCCGGCGAAGCCGGCAGCCTCGGGGCCGACTTTCGAGCAACTTTACGGCGGCTACCGGCCGGACTTCGTCGACAAGCAGCGCTTGAGCAAGAACGAGCCGCTCAAGCTCTCCCTGCAGCCGTGGTTCTTCAACATGGCCCAGGTCGAGCACGACTACCGCGTCGATGCGTTCGTCAAGAAGGCCGACGAGCTGTTCGCCGCGAAGGACTACCGGGGAGCGATGAAGCTCTACCACGAGGTCGTCAGCAGCTTCCCCAACGACCTGTGGCGCATCCAGCCCGACGGCAAACCCCTCTACAAGCAGGTGCGTCGCGGCCTGACCAAGCCCGAAGCCTGGCTGCCTGGCCCGCTGCGCGGCAACCATTTCCTCGTCCATTACTCGGACGAGCAGAAGCGGGATCTGCTGATCGTCGAGGCGGCCACCGGCCAGGTGACCCAGCAGCTCGACGTCAAGGGCTTTGGCCAGTGGAACCAGTACGGCCAGGTGTCGTATGCGGTCCAGGGATCTTCGATCGTCTTCGAGGACATCAGCGATCTGCGCTTGGCCCCCCTGCCATTTGGCGCGGGCTGGGAGGATGCCCAGCTGGCGTTCGCGTTGCGGGCCGATACCAACCTGGCGGCGCAGTATGCCCTCGATGTCCGCTTCGAGACGCCGCAGGGCAAGGAACGGCCGAAGGAAAACAAGCCGGAGCTGCCGCCGCTGAGCGAGCGCGCGGCGCAGCAAGTGCGGCAGTTGCTGCCCATTTTCAAGGACTTGCTCGAAGGCTTCGAGCTGAAGCTCCGGCTGGAAGTCTACGACGCCAAGAAGTGGGCCACGACGACGCGGGGCCACGCGACCAGCTCGCACCTCAATCCCCTGTCCACCCCCGGCGGCCGGCTGACGATTTTCCACCTGACGGACAAGCATCTGAACGCCAGCGACGACGGCCTGATGCTCATCGTCCCGTGGCGGCAAGTGGGCCGGGAGCCGGACCTGGAAAAGGGGCCCAACTGGACGGGCCTGCAACTCTTGCCGCACGTGCATTTCTTCCGCGATTACGGAGGCGTCATGAACTTCACCTGGCGCGCGGTGCAGACGCCGCACGGACGGGAGTATTACTAGCCGTGAGCCGATTCCAACGAACTCGGCGGTCGCGCACCAGACCACCGGCCCTCGGTTCGATCGAGCTTCCGCTGGAGAATGATCATGCGAGCCTTGTCGAGTTTGTTGGTTCTCATCGGGGTTGCGGCGGGCTGGGTTGTTGCCCAGGACAAACCGCCTGCCAACTGGGATGCCCCGCTGTGCAAGCCGGTGGACCGTGAAGCGGTCTACGAGTTTGTTCGCGAGCCGGTGGTGAAAAAAGTCGGCCCGGATCGCTACGAGATCACCTTCGCCGTGAAGGGCAAGTGCGATGTGGCGGTGGCGGTGGAAGGTCCGGACGGCCGGATCGTCCGGCATCTCGTCTACGGCGTTCTAGGGGCGAATGCTCCCGCGCCATTCAAGAAAGATGTCCTGGAGCAGACGCTTTCCTGGGACGGCAAGGACGAAGCCGGCAAGTACGTGTCGAACGCCGAGCAGTGCCGGGTGCGCGTCTCCCTCGGACTGAAACCGACCTTCGACAAGCTCATCGGCTATCACCCCAAGGACACCTCCGGCGAGCGCAACATCGCCGCCATTGCCGCCGACGCGGATGGTGTCTGCGTGCTGGAATGCCTGGACGTGGGAAATAACCAGCTGCGGAAATACGACCACGCCGGCATTTACGTGCGGACGCTGTACCCGTGGGACCCGGAAAAGCTCGACAAGATCGCCATCCCCAAGCGCACGCTGCCGGATGCCAAGGTCTGGCGAGATGGCCCGCCGCCCGCCGGCAGCCGCCACGCTCCTTTGCTGACCGGCTATGGCGCCACGGAGCCATTCTGGGTGGTCCAGGACGCCCACAGCCTGGCGGTGGCCGCTGGGAAAATCGGTGCTTTCACCAAGGGAGCGCCGCACGACCTGCGCCGCCTGCTGCGGCTGCGGACGGACGGCACGACCGGAGGCGAGTCCATCGAAGGACCGGCCTTCACCCCACCCAAGACCTCCTTCACCGGGCCGGGGCATATCGCGCTGAGTCCGGATGCCAAATGGGTCTATGTGACCGGTCAAGGCCGCGCCACGCACGGGCCGTTCGGCAACAAGCGCGACATGCGCCAGGAACGACCACCCTATACCTGGAACGCCGTCTTTCGCTTTGCCTGGGACGACAAAGGTCCCGTCATCGACGGCCGCGATTGCTTCGTGGGCGAGGCGAGCCGCGATCCCAAGGCCGCCGGCGCCGGCAACGACAAGGACCACTTCGGCAATCCGCAGGGACTGGCCTGCGACGCCTCCGGCCGCCTCTACGTCGCCGACTTCGGCAACCACCGCATCCAGGTCTTTTCCCCCGAAGGCCAGTACCTGAAGTCGATCCCCTGCAAACAGCCGCGCGAGCTGGCGGTCCACCAGAAGACGGGGGAACTGTACGTTCTTTGCTGGCCCGCCCAGCTCCCGCTCGGCGACCACCTGGCCGGGTCGCTGACCTTGGTCAAGTTCGGTCCCTGGGACGCGCCTGGCGAACGGCTGCGCAAGGAGTTTCAACTGGTGCGCGGCGATCCTCGCGTCCATACTTTCGCCCCCGTGCTGGCGCTGGACAGCTGGACCGCCGAACCGCGCCTGTGGATTGTCCACGAGCGCGGCGTCGTCCGTGTCTACGCCGACAAGGGCAAGGACCTCGAACTCGTGCAGGACTTCCGCGAAGAGGTCCGCAAGGCCGGCCACACGCCGCATTCCATGCACGGCGGCCACATGGGCTACATCAGCGTCGATCCGCTGCGCGGGCACGTCTACAGCGGCCGCGGCAACCTGCGGCGCATCGATCCGGAGGAAGGCAAGACCTGGCAGCGCATCGACACCAGTCAGATGCCGAAGACTTTCTACGGCGGCATCGAGGAAGCCGTCTTCGGCTGGGACGGTTTGATGCACGTCCGCGCCTTGCAGTACATCGCCCGCTTCAATCCCGACAAATTCGGCTCGGTCCCGGTGCTCAATACCGACTCGGAGGTGCCGTTCGATTACGGCGACGAGAAGGGCGGCACCGACCGGAAGGGCGAACGCACGCCGCAGCTCAAGGGCGTCATTTCCATGCCCTGGGCCATCGGCGGGCCGAACGGTTACAACAACGGCATCGGCATTTCTCCGCGCGGCGACGTGGTCGCGCTCATCGAGAACTTCCAGGACTTCGAACTGTTCAAGAAGCCGAGCGCCTCGAACCCCACCGGCTACTTCGACGGCAATGAGTTCAAGCGGCTCCTCAAGGACAACGAGGACCGTTTCCGACCCGGCCAGTTCCCCGGCCGGCACTGGTCGCACGGCAATTTGGTCTGGCGCTTTGGCCGCACCGGACAGGTGATCGGCCTCGATGCCATTCCGGGCCTGCCCTACAGTTCCTTCGGCATCCGCTCCGACGCGGCGGGCAATGTCTACTGCGGCGTCGGCTATCGCATGAATGTGGACGGCAAGGCGCACATCGGCGGCAGCCTGGCCAAGTTCGCGCCCAAGGGCGGCCGGTTGCTCCGCGACTTCGATACGCCGGTGAAGCTCGACAACCCACCGTAGCGGCCGCCGGATTTCCTGTCCGGCGGCGGCCGTATCTGGAGCCAGAACATGTTCTGGGCGGCCCCCGGCATGGACCAGCTGCACGGCGTTGGCGGAGAGTATCCCTGCGAGTGCTACCACTGCAAGTTCGACACCGACCTCTACGGCCGTTCGTTCTTGCCCCGCGCTTACGGCTATCACGTCGCCGTGCTCGACACCAATGGCAACCGCATCTGCGAGATTGGCCGCTACGGCAATGCCGACAAGCCCGCCATGAAGCCCGGCGACGCGGACATCGGCCTGGGCCAGTGCTCGTACCTGGCCACGGTCTCCGATCGGTGGCTCTCCATCGCCGACGACTCCAACGTGCGCATCATTCGCGTCAAGCTCGGCTATCACGTCGAGCGTCGAGCAGCGATCGGCAAGCCCTGAGGAACAGGCGCGACGGGTCGGCACATTGAGGCAGGCTTGCTGGTGCCGGCCCCGCGAACCGGAGATTGAACCAATGCGCTACGGACTGTTCATCGCACTGCTGGTCGGCCTGGCGTGGCTGGAACCGGTCAGCGCACAGGATAAAGCGAAAGGCTGGCTGGACATCCAGGACTGCCCGGCCAAGCATCCCGGTCCCTGGCTCAAGATCGAGGATTCCCCGGAGCAGGCCCAGCTGCGCAAGGAACTGGCCGACGCCGGCAAGATCGCCTTCGCCTCGAATCGCGACGGCAACTGGGAGATTTACGTTTGCAACGCCGACGGCAGCGGTCAGAAGAACCTGACGAACAGCCCTGCCTGGGACAGCCAGCCCCGCTGGACGCCCGAGGGCAAGATCATCTACTTCAGCGACCGCGACTCGAAAGAAAAGCTGGCCCGGATCTGGGACCAGATGATGGAAGGACCGGTTTCGGGCTATGGGGCCTGGACGTTTCGCAGCCTGGCATGGGCGTTCAACGGACGGGACAACGAAGGTCTCGACGTCATGCCCCAGAGCGGCATCTACCTGATGGACGCGGATGGCGGCAACGTCAAGCTCCTCGTCCGCGAGGCGCGCCGCGCCAGCCACTCGCGCGACGGCAAGCGGCTGACCTTCGAGCGGCGCGGCAAGACCATCACCCGCGACCTGGCC
>JAGVLI010000155.1 GCA_020054355.1 Planctomycetales bacterium
GCCTTGCTGCGCCGCGCGACCTTCGACCTGATCGGCCTGCCGCCGACGCCGAATGAAATCGAAGCCGCCCTGACCGAGCCGTCCGAGGACTGGTTCGCCAAGGCGGTCGATCGCCTGCTGGCTTCTCCCCAATATGGCGAACGCTGGGGCCGGCACTGGCTCGACGTCAGCCGCTACGCCGATACCAAGGGCTACGTCTTTCTCGAGGAACGCAAGTTTCCTTATGCCTACACTTATCGCGACTACGTCGTCCGGTCGTTCAACGAGGACTTGCCCTACGACCGCTTCGTCCTGGAGCAACTGGCGGCCGATCAGTTGCCGGGCGGCGACTCGCGCGCCCTGGCCGCGATGGGCTATCTCACGCTCGGCCGGCGCTTCCTGAACAACCCGCACGACATCATCGACGACCGCATTGACGTCACCACGCGCGGCCTGCTGGGCCTGACCGTCTCGTGCGCCCGCTGCCACGACCACAAGTTCGATCCGATTCCGACCAAGGACTACTACTCGCTCTATGGCATCTTCGCCAACTCGGTGGAACCCAAGGACTTGCCCTTGATCGGCGAGGTCGAGCAGTCGGCAGCCTACCAGGCTTACGAAAAGGAACTCCAGGCCCGCGAACAGAAGGTGACGGCCTTCGCGCAGGCGAAGTATGCCGAATTGCTGCAGCGACTTCGCGGTCAGATCGGCGATTACTTGATCGCGGTGCGCCAGGCAGAAAAGCTGCCCGACGAGGACCACTATGAAGCCCTCAATCCGGGTGACTTGAACCCCGACGTCATTCGCCGCTGGCAAGTCTACCTGGTGGAAACCAAGAAGCAACACCACCCGATCTTCGCCGCCTGGCATGCCTTCGCCGCCCTGCCGCGGAAGGAATTCAAGGAGAAGGCCGCCGAGCTGGCCCGGAAGTTCGCCGCTAACGATGCTGCCGACCAGAAGCTGCATCCGCTGGTGGCCAGCATGTTCGCGGACCAGAAGCCCCAGAGCTTGCAAGAAGTGGCCCGCTGGTACGGCGAGTTGTTCTCCGCCACGGAGAAACAATGGCAAGAAGCGAAAGCCAAGGATGCGAACGTCAAGGCGCTGGCCGACGTGGATCGGGAGGCGCTGCGGCAGCTGCTGCGCGCCGCGAACTTCCCCGCCAACCCGCCGCTGGCCGAAGTCGAGCCAAAGCGCTTGTTCGACCGCGATACCCGCAACCAGCTGGCGACCCTCAAGCGCAAGGTCGATGAATGGAAGGCGAACTCCGCCACTGCCCCGCCACGCGCGATGGTGCTGAACGACCTGCCCAAGCCGAATCCGACGCGAGTGCTGCTGCGCGGCAACCCGAATAATCTGGGCGACACCGTGCCCCGGCAGTTCCTGGGCATTCTCGCCGGCGAGCAACGTCGGCCATTCGCCCAGGGCAGCGGCCGGCTGGAGTTGGCCCAGGCCATCGCCAGCCGCGACAACCCGCTGACGGCCCGCGTCATGGTCAACCGCATCTGGCTGCATCACTTCGGCCAGGGCCTGGTCCGGACTCCCAGCGATTTCGGACTGCGCGGCGAGCCGCCGACGCATCCGGAATTGCTCGACTACCTCGCGCGCACCTTCATGGACAACGGCTGGTCGGTCAAGAAAGTCCATCGGTTGATCGTGCTGTCCAGCGCCTATCAGCAGTCGAGCCAGGGCGACTCGCGGCTGGCCTCGCAGGACGCCGAGAATCGACTTCTGGCCCGGCAGAACCGCCGTCGGCTGGACTTCGAGCAAATGCGCGATTCGCTCCTGTTCACGGCAGGCCGGCTGGACCCGAAGACCGGCGGCCCAGCCGCCGACGTCACCACCCAGCCCTTCACCGGACGCAGAACGATCTACGGCTTCATCGAACGTCAGAACCTGCCGGGCCTCTTCCGCACCTTCGACTTCGCCAGCCCGGACAGCTCGACGGCGCAGCGCTTCACGACCACGGTGCCGCAGCAGGCGCTCTTCCTGATGAACAGCCCATTCGTCGTCGAGCAAGCCAGGCACTTCGCCGCGCGCACGCAGGAAGTGGCGAACCCGGAAGAACGGGTGGCAGCGCTCTACCGGCTCGGCTATGGCCGCAAGCCCGATGCCAGCGAGGTGGCCCTGGGACTGCGCTTCGTGGACGAGGCGGACAAAGCCGAAGGCAAGCCCCAGCCGGGCAAGGGACTGTCGGCCTGGGAGAAGTACGCCCAGATACTATTGCTGTCGAACGAGTTCGCCTTTGTCGATTGATGCGCCGCTTGCGGCTGCGCACGCCGAAACCATGCCATCGAGCGGAAAGTTGGGTTTGCTATAATCCTGGATGAGTGCGAATGGTCCAGCGCCAATTCCGAGAGCAACCGCAATGCCGATCCACGACTGGACGCGCGTCAGCGCCGGCACCTTCCACGACTTCCATTGCGGCTGGATCGTGGAGCTTCGCAGTGCCTTGAATAAAGAACTGCTGCCTGCGGACTATTACGCGCAAGCAGAACAAGTAACCGGCGACGTGATTCCGGATGTGCTGACCTTGCAGATGCTGACGGCTGCGAACGATTCGCCGACCGGCGCGGATGTGGATTCGGGGGTGGCGAACGGGGGTACAGCAGTGACACTGGCTCCTCCACGGACCTCCTACACTGCCACAGTCGAGCTGGATCAATACGCCCACATGCAGCGCACCCTGGTCATTCGGCACGCCAGTGAAGATCGCGTGGTCGCCTTGATCGAGATACTGTCGCCAGGCAACAAGGCGGGCCAACATGCCTGGCGAGCGGTCCTGGACAAGTTGGTGGCCGCTCTGGCAGGGGGCGTCCATTTACTGCTGATCGATTTGTTGCCGCCCGGCGCCCGCGATCCGCAGGGACTCCACGGCGCGATTTGGGCGGAACTGTGCGACCAACCGTACTGCCAGCCGGCCGACCAACGCCTGACGCTTGCCGCTTATGCCGCCGGATCGAGTGTCCGGGCCTACGTGGAACCGCGTGCCGTGGGTGATTCCTTGGTCGAGATGCCGCTCTTCCTGAGCGGGCAGCAGCACGTCCCCGTGCCGCTGGAAGCAACCTATCGGGCCGCCTGGGAAGGATTGCCCCGGCGCTGGCGGAGCGTGCTCGAAAGATGAACGTTCGGCAAGCGCAATCGATCGAACGGAGCAAAGCCATGCAACAGATAATCGTCGATAAGGACTTTCTCGCGAAACTGCTCGACCTGCGGGAGCCGTTGGAACTCGTCGATGAAAACGGGCGCCGCCTGGGCGTCGTGCAGCCCGACCCGTCGCGCGATCGAGAACTGTTGCGCACGATGGAGATTCCGATCAGCGAGGAAGAACTGCGCCGCATCGAAAGAGAAATCGATCAGGGTTGCCGGTTGTATACCACGGCCGAAGTGCTCGATCATTTGCACGATCACGGGAAATCCTGATGTTCGCCGTCTTCTGGTCGCCGGAAGCGCTGCGCCGGCTGCTCAAGATTTGGGAGCAAGCCCATGATCGGGAGGCGATCGATCGGGCAGTGGCGCGAATTGACGAACGGCTGGGCAGCGACCCGGAAGGTCAAAGCGAGTCGCGCGATCCTGGCCGCCGGATGCTGATTGAAGCACCACTGACAGTGGTTTTTCAGATGAATGAGACAAGGCGTATGGTCATTGTCATGTCGGTGTGGCATTTTCAAAGGCGGGCTGGTTCATGAGCAATCATCGGGTGAATTCCCGACCCCAGGCCGATCGGCCGCCGACCCGCCGCGAACTGCTGCGCCGCTCCGGCATGGGCTTTGCCGCCCTGGAGATCGGA
>JAGVLI010001070.1 GCA_020054355.1 Planctomycetales bacterium
ACCGCCGAAAGCGGCGGCGCGATCCATCAACACGCCGTCTTCCGCGACAGGCACGCCCAGACCGCCGCGATTGCGCATCTGGCCGCGCTGTAGCATGAAGACGCGCCGCTGCATGCCGGCCAGTTGTTGCTGCTTGAGTTCCATGTTGGACGGCTCGGCGAGCCACCACCAGGAAACCCAGTTCAGTTTCGGGTCATTGGGTGATCTCAGCTTGATGTCGTCGGCGGTGCCGAACTCTCCGTCCGGGCCGGCGGAGGCCACTTCATATTGGTCCAACTGCGGGAACCCGGACGGCTGCGCGGGCTTGTCCTTGCGCTTTTCCAGGCGAAATTCCTTGCCCCAGGCATCCTTGCTTGACTTCGTGTCCATGCCCTGGTGCCGGGCCGCATCGGCCAGAATGTTTTCGGGCAGCGTCCAGACGCCGTTCTTCAGCAACTGCCGCTGATTCTGGTTGGTGTAGTTAATGACGCCCCACTGCAACTGCTGCAAGCGTTGCAGCGTCGTGGCCTCGGCCAGACGGTCGGCAGTGAAGCCCTTTTCGAGCTTGGTCAGGTCGGCCAAAGTCAGCGGCTGCCCGAAGGCGTCCAGCAGCAACGAGGCATGGAGGAACTTGGCGCCCGGATTGTAGGGCAGGCTGGCTTGCGACATTTCCTTGAACAGGTCGGCGCGGAACTGCCAGTGCTTGCCGTCTGCGGCGCGTTCCATGAACGTATGGCCGTTGGCCGCGTACTGGTACAGGCTGTGGCCAATCTGCTGCACCTGCGCTTCCGCCTGCTGCCGGCGCTGCCAGGCGGGGTTCACGTCCCAGCGGGCCGGCGGCTTCGGCCGCACCGAAGCCAGCAGGGCTTGCGCGATCTGCTGCTTGTCGGCGGGGATTTGCGGTTCGCGGACCAGCGTGTCGAACGAATCGCTCGGCTTGTAGATCACCTGCACCTGCGGCTTGAGCAACTCTTCTTGCAGCGTGAAGAAGACCTTCTCCATGCCGGGTTGCAGGTCTTGCAGGGCGTAGACCGCTTCGTCAACGACAATCACACCCAGCGCTGCCGGGGTCGGCTTGCCCTTGGAGTCCGTCACCTGGAAGCGAATCTGGCCTTCCGCGCCAGGCAGGTAGACGTCCTTGTCGGGCTTGATGTCGATCTTGAGGTCGTCCTTGGGATGGACGTAAGCGACCCGGCTGTCGCGGATGACCTCGCCGGTCGCCAGCATCTGGTAGGCGTGGATTTCCAGGGTGCCGAAGACGTTGGCGGGCAGGTCGAGCTGGTGCGTCGCCTTGCCGTCCTTGGCGTCCATCCAGCGGGTCAGCATGGTCTGGCCGCCACGAACGATGTCGAGGTAAACAGTCGGCATGCCAGCCGTGGTCAACACTTCGGCGTTGAGCGTATCGCCGCCCTTGTAGATCGCCTTGTCGAGCCGCAGCAGCACGTTGTCGCCCTGCGGATCGGCGTTGAGGGCCGCCGTCGTCTGGGCGGTGCTGCCCTTGGCGTCCTTCGCCTTGGCGGTCAGATCGAGGACTTGCCGGGCGCTGCCGCCCACCTGGATCACCTGACCGCCGAGCATTTCCACGTTGCGCGGCTCAAAGTGGTTGTGGTCCGCACGAAACTGTTCGGCCTTCGGCGTCAGCTTGAACTCGGCCAGGCCGGCGTCGTTGGTCTTCAATTCGGCAAAGGGCTTGTCCTTGGCCTGGCTGCCGAGCCAGAGCTGCACGTCGCACTTCGAGACCGGGCTGCCGTCCGGATAGGTCGCCGCCGCGAAGACGCGGTTTTCCACGCCGGGCACCAGCCGGCCGGCTTCCGGAATCAGGTTGATGTTGATTGCCTGGTTGCTGACCGGATAGGACTTCGTCACGGTTTCGCTATGGTCGGCGGTGTCGGTCAGCTTGACTTCCAGCTTCACCAGCGCGTTGCCCTTGGCCAGCGGCTGGCCGATGAAGTTCGCCGGCAGCTCCACGTCGAACTTCGCGTGGCCGTTCTGATCGGTGGTGCCGTTCAGTTCCTTGAACTTGGTGAATGCCACGTCGAAGGTGCTGGCCGTCAGCTTCAGCTTGGCGTTGGCCGTGGGCTTGCCAAAGAAGTAGTCGGACTGCACCTCAACACGAATGGTTTCCTTGGGCAAATAGTAGCGCTTGTCCGCTTTCACTTCGACCTTGAACTTGGGCAGGACGTACTTCTTGACGGCCACGGTCTTGTCGGCCTGCTTATTGCCGAGGATGGCGCGAATGCGATAGTCGCCCATGTTGACCTCGTCGGCCAGCTGGAAATCGACGGCCGCGATGCCATGCTCGGAGGTCTTCAGCGTCTTCTTGAAGACCTTGTTGCCCTTGGCGTCCTCGACCTCGAAGGTCAGATCGCTCTGGGCTTCGGGCGTCAGGTCGAACGGCCGCAGCACCAGCGCCCGGATGTGCATTTCCTGGCCGGGCTGGTAGAGCGGCTTGTCGGTGACGAGCAGGATTTTCGACTCCGCCTTGACGCGGACGGGCTGCTCCAGCTTCTCCTCGCCGAGGTCGCTGCGGGTGGCGACGATGAGGGTGTAGTTGCCTTCGGGAACGCTGGGAAATTTGAACGAGGCATCGGTAGTGCCCTTGTCGCCGGCCTTGCCCTTGAAGAGGGTGACTTCATTGCCCGCGGCGGGCTTGAGGCGGATTTCGACGTCCGCGCCGGCGAGCGGAATGGTTTCGCTCAGCGACTTGACGCCATGCACGCCGCAGCGGACGGTAGCCAGGCTGCCGCTGTGGAACTCCTGGCCGGCGCTGACCGTGGTTTCGTGCGCCTTGGCCACCATGATGTCCTTCAGCGCTACCTTGAACTGCTCCTCGTTGCCGTACTGGAAGCGCAGCTCGGCGCCGTCGAGCGGAATCTTGCCGGCCGGCAGCTCGAAGC
>JAGVLI010001112.1 GCA_020054355.1 Planctomycetales bacterium
CGTGGGTTCGGGAACCGGTTCCGGCGGCGGCGCAGGCTCGGGCGCAACCTGGTGGTAGATGCCCGCCCCCGGAGCTAAGGTGACTTCATGGGCAGGCGGCTCGGTGAACCAGGCGCGCACCACCTCTTCCTTGAGGATCTTGTTGTAGAAAATGCAGTTGATCTGATCGTAGGGCACGAAGAAGGTGAGGCCGGCATCCGCGGAGCCCATCATACGGCCGCGACAGACCATGAACTGCTCTTCCAGGCGCAGAAACATCTGGATGTTGATTTCAAAGCCGTTCGCGGTCATCAGCGTCAACTTTTCATGCTGATCGGGCGGGATCATCCGAATTACTGAAATCCATCCGGAAGGGTGCATGAGGCTGGTTCTCACCTGCTGGATTGCGAAAGGAATCCCTGTTCCATTGTAGCTGGCCGCACCTGAATTGACAGACTTGCTCGCGCAACTTGGCAACGTGCGTGATTCGCCCTCAAAAACCGCTGCGCGGCTTGATGGTCAGTTTCATTTCCTTGCCATCGCGGCGGATCAGGACCGGCGCTACGGTACCCGGCTTGACGGCAGCGGTGGCCAGGTAGCAATCCAGCACGCTATCCGTCCACCGGCCATCGATGGTCAACAGGCGGTCGCCTGCTTTCAGTCCGCCCGCCGCCGCAGCACTGCCCGCCCGGACCTGGCTGACCGTCACTCCAGCCTCTTCGTCTTTCTCTTCCTTTTGCACGACCACGCCCCACACCGAAGCGGGCGCCAGCACGTTGGCCTCAGCATTCTTGCCGCCGACGATGGTGGCCATCAGCGTCTGCATGATGTCGGCCGGCTCGTAGCCGTTCGGCACCAGCATCAGTTCCTTTTTCTCGTAGTCGAGCGTCATCGTGTAGCGGGCAAAGAAGGGAAAGCCGACGATACCTTCGAGCGGCCCCAGCGCTTGCGACAGCGTGGTAACGGCTGGATGGTCCATGACCATAGCCGGCACCTTGTTCGCCTTGGCCCCGCCGACTTCCAGCGTCTGGATCGGGAACTGACCCATGGCGCCGAACAGCGCGAGCGGCGGCGCCTTGGCATCCTTGGGCAGCATCTCGCTGTCCTTGGCGACCTTGCTCGAAACCAACGTCACCGGCGCGCCGGTATCGAAGATCATGCGATACGGCCCCTTGCCGTTGATCTTCACCTGGATAGCCAGGTGCTTGGTCTTCAGGACTTCGATCGGCACCTTGATCGGCTTCGGCTTGGCTTCATCCGCCCGGACGGGCAGGCACCAGACCAGCAACAGGCCGCCCAGCATGCCTAGTGCGCGCTTCATGGCTAGAACCCCTTTCCGAGCTGGACCGCGACCTGCTTGGTTTCCTGGCCGCGCTGGATTGTCAACTTCAACGTATCACCGGGGGCCAGGCGCTCCGCCAATCGGAGGATTTCGTCCTCGCTTTTCACATCCTTGCCCTGGACCTGGGTCAGCTGGTCGCCTTCCTTCAGGCCCGCTTCGGCCGCCGGGCTGTCCTGATGGACGGCAGCGAGCTTGACCATCGCGTCCTTGCTCGACAGCTCGACGCCGAGCGCGCCGCGCAGCTTGGTTTCCCGGCCGCGCTTGCCGACCAGCATAGCCATCAGCTTGGCCATGCCCGCCATCGCATCGACGCCGCCCGCCTTGCCGTTCAGTCCTTCCGGCAGTCCCGGATCGAACTTGAGGGGCGTCCAGACCATCTTGTCGCGCGTGAAGTCCAGTTCGACCCGATAGCGTGCCAGCACGTTGTAGCCGATGACGCCGTGCAGCTCGACGCCAGCCAGGCCCATGCGGTTCATGCCTTCCAGCTGGAAGGGGTCGGCGATTTTGCCTTTGATTTTTTCGAGCACCACGCCGCCTTCGATTTCAAAGCGGTCGAAGGTGCCCCAGCCATCCTTGTCGGCCTCCAGGTTCTGCTTCTTGCAGACGCCAGTGGCCACGAACAGCGCGGGCGCGCCCGTATCCACGATAAAGTGATACGGCCCCTTGCCGTTGATCTTGGCTCGCACCAGGACGTGCTTGGTATCCGTCAGACGAAACGGCACCTGGAGCTTGGCGGCTTCGGCGGTTTTCGCGTCGTCAGCGCTGACCGGCGCGAGCAGACCGCAGAGCAACATGGCGAGCAGGAACGGCCGCATGTGGAGACTCCTGAAAAGGCAATCGGCGCCCTGGCAGGCGCCGATTGCCATTCTACCCGAATCAGACTCCAGCGAAAGCCGGAAGCCCGGATGCCCCTCTCCCCTGGCGGGAGAGGGGTTGGGGTGAGGGGGAAGTCGTTGCAAAGTCCAACCCCCTCACCCCAACCCCTCTCCCGCCAGGGGAGAGGGAGTAGGTTGTTCAGAAGCCGAGCTTCATCCGGATGCGGCCCGGCTTGTCGGCAGTCGCGCCGAAGAAGACGAAGCACATTTCATCCGTGGTTTGCTCGCCGAAATGCACGAGCTTCGGTGGATTATTCGGATTGTTGGGGTTCTTGGCGCTGTTATCGTAGCGGGCTTCGACGTTGAATTTGGTGCCCGCCTTGACCTTCAGCGGTTCCTTGAAGAAATAGGTCTCCTGCCAGTTGTAATCCCATTCCTTGATGTCGATCAACGTCTCGGTTTTGCTCTCCGGGGCCGTCATCGTCACCTTGATGGTCTTGCCGAGCAGGTGCATGTGCGGCATGATCGAATGCAGGTCGCAATCCTGATCGATGGTGATCGTGCCCGTCACCTTGTAATCCTCGACTCCGGCGGGCATGAACAGGAACCGGCCGGGCAGCACCAGTCCCTGAAAGCGCTTCGCCACCGGCTCCTTGGAAAAATACAGGCCGATCTGCACGCGGTCTTTTTCGACCCGGCCGTTCCGGTGATAGTGGACCTGCACGACCACGTCGCTGCCCTTGGGCAGCAGATAGCCGCTGCCGTCGGGCAGGTGGCGCGCCATCTGCCC
>JAGVLI010000705.1 GCA_020054355.1 Planctomycetales bacterium
AAGGAACCTGCTTCGCGAACCGGTCCATTGACGGCCGGCCCGCACGGCGCTTTCCTGCGAGTTCCTTGAAAGTTCCAGGCGTCCGGAGGACGGCCCCAGCGGCCTGCTTCCGGACGCCTTTTTTGCTGGGGCGCCGCAGCCCTTTGACCTCGGCTGGCCGGAATTCTCCGCCCTGGGCGAGTCACGACTTGCATCCATCCGTTTTCTCTGGCAACATTGAGATATACAGTTCCCTAGCTGTTGACTTCCAAGACCCTGGGCCAGGCAGCCGCCTCGGTACCGAGGTCCGATCCTGGACGGAGACCCGCCATGACGCGCTCGAACCGATCGACCATGCTCGACTGGGACGGCTCTGGTTTGCCGGAAGCTCCCAGTGTTCCGGAAACCCTCAAGGAAGCAGGTCTGTCGTTGGGGTTCGTCAACGACATGCTGCTCCGGACGCTGTACGTCAACGGCGGCATGCTCGGCATCGACCTGGCGCGCTATCTGTGCCTGCCCTTCAAGGTGATCGAGGATTCGCTGGGCTTCCTGAAAAACGAGAAGTGCATCGAAGTGACCGGCGGCGATCTGATCGGCCGCGTCAGCTACCGCTTCAGCTTGACCGAGTTGGGCCGGCGCCGCTCCCAGGACGCCATGAAGCTGTGCGCCTACGTCGGCCCCGCCCCGGTGCCGCTGGAAGACTACATCGAGCAGACCTACCGCCAGGCGGTCACCGGCATCAACTGCACTCCGGACGTGATGCGCGGCGCCTTCACCCACCTGGTGCTGCCCGAAGCCCTCTTCAACGCCATCGGCCCGGCAGTCGTCAGCGGCAAGTCCGTGTTCATCTACGGCCCGCCCGGCAACGGCAAGACGGCGATCTCGCGCTCCATCGGCGACTTCATGAACAGCGCCGGCGGCGCGGTCTACGTGCCCTATGCCTTCCTGGCCGAGAGCAGCATCATCACGCTCTACGATCAGTCGGTGCATCAGCTGGACGAGGACGCGGCCCGCGAGTCGCCCGACGACAACGAAGCGACCATCCGCCGCCTGATCGGCACCGGCCAGGTGGATGCCCGCTGGGTGCGCGTGCGCCGGCCGGTCATCGTCACCGGCGGTGAATTGAACCTGCAAATGCTCGATTTGAAGTACAACTCCGACGCCAACTTCTATCAGGCGCCGTTGCACGTGAAGGCCAACGGCGGCGTCTTCCTGATCGACGACTTCGGCCGCCAGCTGTGCAGCCCCAAGGAATTGCTCAATCGCTGGATTTTGCCGCTGGAGGATCGGCACGACTTCCTGACGGTCGCCTCCGGCAAGAAGTTCCAGGTGCCGTTCGAGGAACTGATTATCTTCTCGACGAACCTCGACCCCAAGGACCTGGTGGACGACGCCTTCCTGCGCCGCATCCGGCACAAGGTCGAGATCAATGCCCCGACCCGGGACGTGTACGAGCGGATTTTCAACTCGATGGCCAAGCGCTTGGGCATGAACCCCTGCCCGGACGGCATCGATTACCTCTACGAACGCTACTACGATCAGGGTCGCTCGCCGCGCGCCAGCGACTGCCGCGATTTGCTGGAGATCGTCCAGTCCATCTGCCGATACCGAAGGATACCGGTCCAGCTGTCGCGCGATCTGATCGCCGAGTCGGCCGCCAGTTTCATTGCCGAGTTCTGATGAGCGGGGGCAAGCGGCGACGTTGAACCCCGTGGAGCATAGATCGGCAAGCCGGGGTGGCCGGGTTTAGCTGGGTTTCCTTCCTTTTCTGGCTTTGCCAGGGGTTGGACAATGGATTGTCGAAAGACCCTGTGCGCGGCAGCGTGGTTGTTCTGCGCCGCCGCCGGTTGCACGCCGAACAAGCTGATGCCGGTCTGGCCGGGCGGCGACGCGCTCACCTCGGATGGCTACAAGCCTTCCAGAATGGGCGGCGAACCGGAAGAGTACGAACCGGTCAAGGAATTGAAGCCCAAGACCTTGGTCGCGATGGCCGCCTTCCGCGAGCAGATGGCCGCCGAGGTCGCCAAGACGCAAGCGCAACGGGAATTTCTGCTGGAGGATGCCCGCAAGTCCTACCAGCGGGCGCTGAAGGAAGACCCCAACTATCTGCCTGCCCTGCTGGGCCTGGCCCGGCACTGGGAAGCGGCCGGACAGCACGACCGCGCGATGGTCAACTACGAGGCCGCCTTGAAACAGGCGCCCAAAGACGCCGGCCTGTGCTATGAGGCCGGCATGTGCCAGGCCCGGCACAAGGAATGGAAGCCGGCGCTGGAGCGGCTGAAGCAGGCTGCCGTCAGCGATCCGGAGAATCGCCAGTTCGCCGGTATCTACGCCCAGGCCCTGGCTCGCGCCGAACGTTTTGACGAAAGCCTGGCTTGCCTGCGTAAGTTGCATCCCGCGGCGGAAGCCGAGGCGCAGTACAACCTCGCGCGGATGCTGCATCACATGGAAAAAGACGAACTGAGCCGGCGGCACGCCACACTGGCCGTGCAAGCCGATCCGAATTTCCAGCCCGCCCAGGATTTGCTGGCCGAGCTGAGCCTGCCGAACGCCGAGGCGCAGGTCGTGCCCGCTGCGTCGGCCGCTCGCCAGTAGGCCGGATTCGCTGGACCAACAAGAACGAGCGCGGCGGGACAGTGGTCCTGCCGCGCTCGTTCTTCGTTTTCCTCCACCTTGGGCGGCGCGGTAAAATGGCGGCGGGAGCTGCCGTTCTCCAGCACCGGCCCGGCGGAGGGAGCCTCGCTTGAGCGCCGATCGAGAAGCCTTCCTCCAGACCATCCTGGAGGACCCCGACGATGATACCTCCCGGCTGATCTTCGCCGACTGGCTCGAGGAGCGCGGCGAGAGCGGGCGCGCGGAACTCATCCGCGTCCAGTGCGAGCTGGCCAGGCTGCCCGAGGACAATCCCCGGCATCCGCATTATGCGGAGTGGAAGTCGCGCGAGCAGGCGTTGCTGCGCGCCCACGAACGGGAGTGGGCAGCGCCCCTGGCTGGTTTGGTGAACCGGAGCGAGTTCCAGCGCGGCTTCATCGACGTGGTGACGATGGAAGCGGCCGCATTCCTCGCCCACGGCGAAGCCTTGTTTCGGCTGGCCCCGGTGACGCACGTCCGCATGCTGGAAAGCGGGCAGCTGCTGCCCCAGCTGGCGGACAGTCCGCACCTGGCCCGGCTGCGGCGGTTGCAGCTCAGCGGCAACTACCTCAACGACGACAGTCTGAGGGCGCTGGCCGCGTCGCCCCACACCCGGCAGCTGATTTCCCTGCATCTGGGTAAGAACAACCTCACCAATCGCGGCGCTCGCGTCCTGGCCCATGCGCCGCACCTCGCCGGTCTGCGCTCGCTGAATCTCAGCGCCAACTTCATCAGTAGCGACGGAGCGCGCACCCTGGCCGCCGGCGGCCAGCTGACCGCGCTGACGGCCGTGGACCTCAGCCACAACCTGATCGACCTGGAGGGCGTGTCCGCGCTGCGCCGGCGGTTCGGCGACAACCTGGTCTGTTTCGGCCAGGGAAACCTCGCGGTCTTGGGCAGACTGGTGGAATTCCTGGAACGCCAGGGGGTGCCGCAGGGCACGGAAGGCTACCCCGAACTGCCGTTGGAGCGCCTGGAACACTGGCTGGACCAGAATCCGAGCTGAGAGCCTGTCCGCGCAGGGAGGTCCGGCGAGCCGAGCCGGACCGGTCGCGCCGGCGACCGCACGTTCTTGCAAAGTCCCGGTGCCGCTCGGCTCGCGGCACCTACCGGCTTGTGGATGAGGCCGCATCAATCGATGGGTAGGTCTTCGCGGGTCGTATCGTCGCCGGTCAGGCGGATGCCGAGCTTGTTCCCCTTGGCGCGGCGCAGCTCGATGCCGGTGCCGGGGCTGCGCAGCCAGCCGCTGGCCAGGACGCGCTGCTTGCGGTAGCGGCCTCGGCGCAGCAAGTGGATTTCCGGTTTCTTGGTATCGCGGTGAATGACCCAGACTTCCGGGACGCCGAGGGCGGCGTACCAGGTCAGCTTCTCATAGGTCTCGTCGCCCGGACTGTGGATTTCGATTAAGAGGTTTGGCGGGCCTTCAAAGTATTCGTTGCGGTCGATATGGAAGCGATCCGGGGTCAACAACACCAGATCGGGAATCCGATAGTCCGTCGGCCAGCCGTCGGGGAGCGCGATGTTGATGCCGTGGTAGACCTTGGCACCCAGGGGCCGCGCCCAGTGTTTTCGCAAGTAAGCCTCCAGGTCGAACTCGAAATTCTGGTGGGCGCGATTCGGCATTGGAGGCATGTGCAAGACTCCGTTCCACATTTCATCCCATTTGTCGATGCCTGCTTGCCGGCGCGGGGCGGGTGCTTCGGGCAGCTGGTCTGGCATGACGGCTTTCATGGCTGCGCTCCGGACGGCGTCACTGATCCGGCATATTTTATCCCAACCGGCAGGACGCGGATAGCCGAGGCCATTGCCGAGAGAGCCATTTCATGAGCAGCGCCGCGGAATTTATGCCGGCCATCCAGGCGGACCCGGATGACGACGTGCCTCGGCTGATTTATGCCGACTGGCTCGAAGACCGGGGCGACCCGCGCGGCGAGTTCATCCGCGTGCAGTGCGAGTTGGCCGACCGCCGCACGCCCTATTTCCGCCGGGAAGAGCTGGAGCAGCGCGAACGCGAATTGCTGGCGCGGCACGACGCCGAATGGACCGCGCCGCTGCGCGGCTGGGTCAATCACTGGAAATTTCGGCGGGGCTTCGTCGATGAAGTCCTCCTGACCGCCGAAGCGTTCCTGGCCCATGCGGATGCGCTCTACTGGACAGCGCCGGCGACCACCATGCGTTTGCAGTTCGCTGGACCGCTCTTGCGGCGCGTGCTGGATTGCCCTTCCCTGCGCTTCGTCCAGCGGCTGGATTTGAGCGGCGACTACCTGGGCGCGGAGGGAGCCAAGGCGCTGGCCGAAGCGCTGCACTTGCCCGCGTTGCGCGAACTGGACTTGGGTGCGACCGGCATGGATGCAGCCGCCACCGCCATCCTGGCCCAGTCGCCCAACCTGAGTCGTGTCCGCTGGCTGCGGTTGGCCGAACCGGCACACTCGAACGACCTCGCGGACATCGTCGCCAGGCTGCAGCTGGCGACCCCCGCGCACGTCAGCATCGCGCATTCCCTTGCGGGATCGCCTTGTCTGGCGCAGTTAGAAACTTTGGACCTGCGAAATCACCTGGTAACGCCATCAGGGTTTCTGGCACTGGTCGACTCACGGCATTTGCCAAGTCTTCATACCTTGTGGATGGAAGGCAATCGTATCGACGACGAAGCGCTTCTGACGGCGGCCCAGTCGCCGCAGCTGGCTCGCCTGCACACCCTGGGCTTGGGCGGCAACCAGCTTACCGACCGAGGCATCCTGGCGCTGGCGGAGTCGCCATATTTTTCGCGCCTCAAATACGTCAACGTGACAGGCAACGCCATCAGCATGACGACGATGGATTCGCTGCAAGCCCGCTTCGGCGGCAAGATTCGCTGGTAGCCGGGTCCGGGGAAGCGGCGCGGCGCTTTTGGTAGGGTGGGTCGAGCGTACTCGCGAAGACCCCCTACTCGTCGGTGTTAGTCGGCACTAACCCTTATTGATTCTCATTGAGACAACGGAGGGGGTGTCAGTGATATGCAATGAAACGAAACGGCGGCGCGGCCGAGCCATCGTCGAGGCGCGCTCTCGCCCAGCAGCCACCATTTGGGGGCGGGTGCTCGACAACCACGGCAGATTCGCTGGTAGCCGGGTCCGAACCCAACGGGGCGAATCCGGCTCCTGTTCCGATAGAATAGTGAGACGCCGCACTGCTGGGGTCCGTATCGTTGTCGTGCTTGCAGGAAGGATGAACGCCATCATGGCCGAGCGCAAACAGTTCTTTTTGACCACTGCCATCGACTATCCGAATAACCGGCCGCACATCGGCACCGCTTTCGAGAAGATCGGCGCCGACGTGCAGGCGCGCTATCGCCGCATGGAGGGGTTCGACGTCCATTTCCTGATGGGCAACGACGAGAACACGGTCAAGGTCTCGAAGCGGGCCGAGGAACTGGGCCAGGACGTGAAAGCCTACTGCGACGACATGGCCCGCCAGTTCCGCGAGGTCTGGGATGCGCTGGGCATCACCTACGACGAGTTCGTGCAGACCAGCGAGGAACGCCACCACCGCTGCGCCCGGCAGTTCATCCAGAAGGTCTACGACGCGGGCTACATCCGCAAGGCCAACTACGAAGGTTGGTACTGCGACGGCTGCGAGGCTTTCAAGACGGATACGGAGGCGAAGGAGAATAACTTCACCTGTCCCAATCACAAGGAGCTGACGCGGCGCAGCGAGCCATGTTACTTCTTCGAGCTGTCGAAGTTCCAGGAACGTTTGCTCAAGTTTTACGAGGAGAATCCGGACTTCATCCAGCCGGAGAGCCGGCGCAACGAGATGCTGAGCCTGGTGCAAGGCGGTTTGCAGGACGTGAACATCACGCGCAATAGCCAGACCTGGGGCATTCCGGTGCCGTTCGACCCGGAGTTCACCATCTGGGTCTGGTTCGACGCGCTGCTGACCTACTTCACGGGCATCGGTTACGGCACCGACGAGGAGAAGTTCAAGAAGTGGTGGCCGGCGGAGATTCACTTCATCGGCAAGGACATCACGCGCTTCCACTGCGCGCTCTGGCCGTCGATGCTGTGGGCCGCCGGTCTGGAGCCGCCGAAAGTGGTGTTCGCGCATGGCTTTGTTTACAACAAGGGGCAAAAGGTCAAGAAATTCGAGCAGGATAAACAGGAAAAGCCAAAAGCACCGGAGGAATACGAGCCGACCGAACCGATGGAGATCATCGCTAAATTCGGCGGGGAAGCCTTTCGGTACTACTTCATGCGGGAATGCCCTTACCCTGGGGATGGAGACTACACCTGGTCCAGGTTCAAGGATGTATTCAACTCCGAGTTGGCCAACAATCTCGGCAACCTTTACAGCCGGTGCGTGACGCTGATCGCCAAGAACTACGAGGGCCATCTGCGCGAGACAGCCGGGCGGAAGCCTGGCGTCATCTACACGGAGGCGGATACGCAGACCACGGTGCAGCAAGTACAGAAGCACATCGAGGCGTGCCAGTACAACCAGGCGCTGGAGAAAATCTGGCGGCAGATTCTCGACCCGGCCAACCGCTACGCCGACAAGAAGGAACCGTGGAAGCTAGTGAAGACCGACCAGGAGTCGGCCAAGCACGTGCTCTACGACCTGGTGGAGACGCTGCGCTGCGTGTCGATCCTCCTGAAGCCGTTCCTGCCCAAGACGGCGGAGACGATCTATCGCAGCTTCAATTTCCCGCAGCCGTGGGAACAGGTGCGCTGCGAGGATGTCTGGGTGCATCCCACGCAAGTCGAAGACCTGCGCCTGCTGGCAGCGCTGGAAGGCGGCAAGCCGAAACCGCTGTTTCCGCGGATTAGCTAAGGAAAGGAGACGGTTATGTCCGCAGCCAAGAAGAGTCTCGAAGACCGTGTTGCGAAATTGGAGCAAGAAGTCGCGAACTTGCGGACGCTCGCCACAACGATGCCTCCCGTGAAGAAGGATGGCTGGAAGCAGATCGTAGGCTCATTCGCTGGCGACCCTGCGTTCCTGGAAGCGATGGCCTACGGCCGTGAATGGCGTGAGTCCTTTCGGCCAAAACCACGGAAAGCCAGAAAGGTCAAGTGATGTTGGTACTCGACACCGACCATATGACCCCGTTGCAATGGCAAGAAGGGACGGATTTCGAGCGGCTAAATGCGCGCCTAGAACAGGCGGGCGAGCACGAGGTCGTTACCACCATCATCAGCTACGAAGAACAATCGCGTGGCTGGCTCAAGTACGTCAAGGGCAAGAAGAACACAGCGGAAGCCGTTGAAGCCTATCGACGTCTCAGCCGTCATCTGGATGTCTATCGCAGTATCCGTGCGTTGTCGTTCGACGAGCGCGCGGCTACCGAGTTCCAGCGGCTTGACAAGCTGCGCTTGAGGATCGGTACGCTGGACATCCGGATTGCCGCGATTGCCTTGGCAAACAACGCCACACTGCTTTCCCGCAACTTGCAGCACTTCCGCAAGGTTTCGGGCCTCAGAGTCGAAGACTGGACGAAGTAGGCCCATCCCATGCACTACCTCGGCCAACTTCCCGATTTGCCGTTGCCGCATACCGGCGGCCGGCTGCGCACGCGGCGGCTGCCGGTCGCTCAGATCGTGCTCTGCCAGGGTTGCTGCTGCGGGCAGACCGGGCGCGGCTTGCCTGCGGTGCCGCTCAATTACCTCAAGCCCATCTGGAAAAACGAGAAGCTCAACAAGCATGTGCAACTGACCGTGTCCGGCTGTCTGGGACCGTGCGATCTGCCGAACGTCTGTGCCATCGTCACGCCCACCGAGCAGGCGTGGTACGGCCGACTGACCACGCGGGAAGACTATGCCGTGCTGGTCCACTGGGCCAGGCAATGCAAGGAGCACGGCAGCGTGCTGCCGTTGCCCGGCGAGTTGGCTCATCTGCGCTTCGAGCGCTGGCCCGGCGACGAAGCGGCCGAACCGTTCGCGCCGATCGAACAGGAGCCGGCCGACATCGTGCTGCTCAGCGCTGCCGACACCGACCTGCTGATCTGGTCGGCGGCGGTGAAGCAACTGCCTGCGGGCTTTCCCAGCGTCCGCGCCCTGAACCTGGACCGACTCCGGCAGCAGCGCGTTTTCGATGCCTATCTAGACGATGTGCTGCAAGACAGCCGGGTGATCGTGCTACGCTCCCTGGGCGGTGTCGCTTACTGGCGCGATCAGCTGGAAGCGATTCA
>JAGVLI010000731.1 GCA_020054355.1 Planctomycetales bacterium
GGCCTGTTCGCGCTGCTGTTGTTCGGCGGCAGCCTCTCGCTGGCCCTTTGGCATCGAACCCAGCGACCGGCCGAGGCGGCCGAGGCCAGCCTGGTCCTGCCGCATTCGGACTACGTCTTACGGGTCGCCTTCGCCGCCGATGGCAAGACGCTGTACTCGTCCGGCTTCGATGGCCAGGTGCGCCGCTGGGCCGCCGCCAGCGGACAACTGCTGCCTGGCACGCTGAAGGATTGTCCCTACTCGCTGGCGGTGTCGCCGGATGGTGCTACGCTGGCCGCCGGGAGTTGGTACGGAACCGTGACGCTCTGGGACACCGCTGCCAACAAGGAACTGCTGACCTTGATCGACCCCAGCCTGGTTGGAGCAGAGCGGAATTTGAAAACGCGCGGCGCCGAGGTGCCGACGACCGACCAGTCCAGTCGCCTCGGCACGGTGGCCGTGCAATTCTCTCCGGACAGCCGGCTGCTCGCCGTGGGGCACGAGCGGGACTCCAAGATTCGGCTCTACCGCCTGGCAGCGCTGCGGCAGGGCAACCCTGGCGGACAGCGTTTCCAGCTGAAGGGGACGCACGCCTTTAGCCACGATCCCAATCCCGCCAACCAGGTCGCCTACTCGGCGAACCCGATTGGGGTTCGCCCCGACCGGGTGCTCGGCCACCGGGGCATGGTGCGCGACCTGGCTTTTTCGCCCGATGGCGGCACGCTGATCGCTGCCGGCAGCAGTGAATTGACCGTCTGGGACCTGCCAACCGCGCGAGTGCGGGGCACGCTGGCCGGGGCGAGCAAGAACGTCGCGATGCCGCTGTTCACGCCGGATGGCAAGCGCATCGCCTCGGTTCACGATGGTTTGGTGCGACTCTGGGATGCGGCAACGCTGCGAGAAACCGGCGCGCTGGATTGCCGGCAAGGGTTGGTGTTCGCGATCGCCTGTTCGCCCGACAGCAAACTCTTGGCCTCGGCCGGTTCGGACGGCACGGTGAAACTGTGGGACCCCGTCGCCAGGCGTCTCCTGGCGGTCATCAAGCATTCGCGCCACCGGATGGGCTTCCTGGCCTTCGCTCCCGATGGCCGGACCCTGGCGACCGCCGGCTTTGACAAGACGGTCAAGCTGTGGGAGGTGAGCAAAGTCCTGTCAGGAAATTGAGTGGAACAACATTTCGCCGCGCAATTGGGATTGACTGCAACTCATTCGCTTTTCGGATTGCTGATGCTTCGATCGTTCGTGGACATGCCTGCGTGACCGCCGGGCAACCGGAGACGGTGCGCGCTGGCCAGGCGGGTGGATCACTTCGCCGCGACAGAGGAGTTCGAGCACATGTCGGTCGCAACCATGATGCCCCGGATCGTGCAACGCCAGACGGGGATCGAAGTCTCCACCGCTCCCCGGCTGCTGCCCAGCCGCCTGTGCAGGCTGCCCTTCCCGCAGCGCTGGGTCGCGGTGCCGGGCATCCGCCGGGATATCCGCGTCCAGTTCGCCGCGACCCGCCAGGACTGGGAAGAAGCCTTGCAGCTGGTCACCGACAACTACCAGGCGCGCGGCTTCGAGGCAGCGGGCAGCAACTTGCGGTTCACGTCGTTCCAGGCGCTGCCGAAAACCGCGGTCGCCGTGGCCAAGGAAGCCGGCCATGTGGTCGCCACCCTCACCGTGGTGCCGGACAACACTTTCCTGGGCTTGCCGCTGGAAGGGCTGTATCGCAGCCAAATTCAACAAATGCGGGCGCAGGGCTGCCGGCTGGCTGAGACCGGCAGCCTGGCCGAACGCGGCCTGGGGATGCGCGACTTCATGCAAGTCTTCGTGACCCTGATGCAGCTGGCCTGGCAGCACATGGTTCGGCGCGGGTTCGATACGACGGTCATCGCGGTCAATCCTCGGCACAGCAGCTTCTACAGCAAGCTGCATGGCTTCGTGCCCCTGGGGCCGCGGGTCAGCTACGACCGCGTCCAGGGAGCGCCGGCCGAGGCGTTCTACCTGACGCCGGAGCTGATGCGCCAGCGGGCGCCGCAGATGCATCGGCGCATACTCGGCCAGGAACTGCCGGCGGCGGTGCTGAGCGCGCCGGCGATGCCCGCCGATCTCATCCGGCACTTCGCCCGGCGCTCCAGCCAGACCAACCCACGCACGATCGAACAGCTGCTCTGGCAAATTCAGGCATGCGGCAGTCTCCGACGATAGTCTCGCTGGCAAGGAACTCCATCCATGTGGCAACTGGCCATCAAATCGCTGCTGGCCGACCGCACCAAGCTGGCGGCCAGTGTCCTGGGCGTCGCCTTCGCCGTGGTGCTGGCCAATTTGCAAGGCGGCCTGCTGATCGGCTTGCTGCGCAAGGCCGCCTTGCTGGTGGACTATGGCGGCGCGGACATCTGGGTCGGCCATCGCCACATGAAGGATGCCGAGACCAGCTGCATTCCCATTCCCGAGCGCTGGCTGCATCGCATCCGTTCGGTGCCCGGCGTCCAGCGCGCCGACCCGTACATCCTGGCCAACCCGCGCATGACCATGCCGGACGGCAACTCGGAATTCGTGGTCGTGGTCGGCTGCGATCCCAGCAGCCTGCTCGGCAATCCGCTGGCGCGCGTGACCGGCGGCGATCCGCGCATCCTGCAGCAGCCCAACGGCATCCTGGTCGATGAGGAAGACCTGGTCAAGCTGGGCAGCTGCCAGGTCGGCGACTTGCGGGAACTGAACGGCCGACGAGCGCGGGTGGTGGGCTTCACCCAGGGCATGGTGAACTTCACCACGCGGCCTTACGTCTTCACCACCCTGGAACGGGCGCGCCGCGATTACGGCGGCGATCTGCCGACCGAGTATTGCTCCTACATCCTGGTGCGTGCCGAGCCGGGCGCCGATGTCGCGCAGCTGGTCGAAGACCTGCGGGCGCGGACGCACGGCAACCTCGATGTTTACGACCGCGACACCTACAGCGCCATGTCGATGCGGCACTGGCTGCTGCGCACCGGCATTGGCATCAGCTTCGGCCTGGCCACCACACTCGGCCTGCTGGTGGGATTGGGCGTGGTGGCGCAGACGTTGTACACCTCCGTGACCGAGCGGCTCAAGGAGTTCGGCACCTTGAAGGCGCTGGGGGCGGACGAAGCGCTGGTCGGCCGATTCCTGCTGTTGCAGGCCCTGACCTGCGGCGTGCTGGGCGCAGCGCTGGGACTGGTGGTTGCCCGGTTCGTGGCGGCCCTGGCGACTTCGTCGCGCGCGCC
>JAGVLI010000869.1 GCA_020054355.1 Planctomycetales bacterium
CTGCTCGGCATCGACGCCGCCGTCCACCGCCGCACGCTCGACGGCAAGCACCCCAAGGGCTGGTTCCCGGAGCAGCGCATCACGGTCCAGGAAGCCGTCGAGGCATATACATTAACGGGCGCTTATGCGATCTTCGCCGAGAAGCAGCGCGGCTCGCTCGAAGCCGGCAAGCTCGCCGACCTGGTCGTGCTGTCGGGCGACATCCTGGCGGACAGCGAGAAGGAAAGGCTCGCGGAGGCTGAAGTGGTGCTGACGGCGATCGGCGGCCGGGTGGTGTTCGAGAAGTAGATTAACCTAACCTCGTTCCCAGGCTCCGCCTGGGAACGCAAATCGCGAGGCTCCGCCTCGCGGACCGACAGGAGACCGGCCATGAGCCGTTCGCGCTACCGTTTCGACGACTCCCGAGCACCGCACTTCCTGACCTGCACCGTGGTCGCCTGGCTACCCGTATTCACGCGCCCCGAAACGACGCAAATCCTTTACGATTCCTGGAAGTTCTTGCAGCAAAACCAGCGCATGGAACTCTACGGCTACGCCATTCTGGAAAATCACCTCCACTGCATCGCCGGCGCCGAAGACCTGAGCAAGGAAATCGGCGATTTCAAATCGTTTACGGCGCGACGCATCATCGACATGCTCCAGACTCGCAACGCCCGAACCTTGTTGGAGCAACTTCGCGTCTACAAGCGCCGTCACAAGGTCGATCAGGAATATCAACTCTGGCAGGAAGGCAGCCATCCGCAGGTGATTCAGGGCGAGGAAATGATGTTGCAGAAACTGGAGTACATGCATCTGAATCCGGTCAAGCGCGGCTATGTCGATGATCCGGTTCACTGGCGCTACTCCAGTGCTCGGAATTATGCTGGGCTGCCGGGTTTGATCGATGTGCGGACTGTCTGGTGAATCGGAAAAGTGTCGGGCGCGGGATAGTCCGCGAGGCGGAGCCTCGCGATGTGCGTTCCCAGGCGGAGCCTGGGAACGAGGGTTACGAGGGTTTCCGAGCCACTCGGCACCCCATTTGCAACTTCAGGAAATGATCGCGGTGCGTTTCAAGGATCGCCTCCGCCCTTCACCGAGGAGGTGTGTCATGCTCCCTTCCAAGAAGCTCCTATGCAGCGCTGCTGCCGTACTGCTGAACATTCTGCTGCTCAATCCAGGCTCGGCGGCTGCGCAGACGCAAGTGCTGCCCGGTCCCACGAGCAGCCCTTCGACGAGTACCCCAGCGGAGCCTTTGCCGCCGCCGACCGCCCTGCCTCCGGCGGCACCCGTAACGATCTCGCCAACCTATGAAGGCCTGGGCGGCGGCGTCGCGGGCAAGTTCAGTCTCTACCCCCTCCACTCGACTCCGCCCACCCTGATGACCTCGATCAACTATCCCGGCGTGTACGGCTCGTATTACTACGGTGCCGCCCCGCAGGCGTGGACGCAAGGCGTGTCGGCCCCGCCGATGACGTTACGGCCGTCGTGGACGACGCTGCCCCCATCGGTGGCGGCGGCCTATGGCTCGCCCTTGTACGGTCCGCCGCCAGTCCGGGTGTCGGCAGTCCCGGCAGCGGCCAGCGCGACCATTACCATTCACGCGCCGGCCGGGGCGTCGGTCTGGGTGCAAGATGAAGGGGTGGCTGGCATCCGGGACAAGTTCGTCTACACGACGCCGCGCCTGCGGCCGAACCAGTTGTTCAGCTACGAAGTCCGTGCCGCGTGGTCGCAGGACGGCCAACCCGTGACCGACTCCCGGACGGTCATTCTCCAGTCCGGCGAACGCCACGTGATCGGCTTTTCCGAGAAGAAGCTGACCAACGGCAAGCCGTAGCTTCGCCGAAGTTTGAAGAAGTGAATAGCTGACAGCTATCAGCTGATAGCTGTCAGCTATTTCGTTATTCTCGTGCTCCGGTTCTTCGTATCATTTTCAGGCCGCTCCTGATATAATCGCATCAGAAAACATTGAAATGTTCGTCCCAACACCTGACTGCAAAGGAGCGCCGTTCATGGATCATCCCATCCGATACGCGGTTTCCATTCGCGGTGAATGGCTGGAGGACCGCAAGCCGCTGCGCAAGCGGATCGCGGTCTATGAAGTCGTCAAGCACCTGGCCGCCACCAAGAAATACACCGTGGACGCCATCAATTCCGCCGTCAAGGAAATCCGGCCCCAGGGCATTGTCCGCGACGTCGAAAAGATCCGGAAACGGCACTGCTTCTTCCACGCGAAGGACCAGTTGATCGAGGAGAACGGCAGTACCTACGCGCTCAGCAATCGCTTCGGCCTGAAGACGACGCAAAGCACCCTCGACGCCCTCATCAAGCACTTTCCCGAAGAGCAAATCCGCTACGAGTCGGTGCAGAAGTAGCCGCGACTGACCATTCGGCCCTCGAACGAAACAGAGCCGCGACCGTCAATTCTTGTCGGTCGCGGCTCTGTTTGCACTGGCACATGCGGTACAGGGCGGGATGGTCCGCTCAGCGGACCCTACGGAATGCCGTAGGGTCCGCTGTGCGGACCGAACACCCCTACAATCGCTTGCGAGTTGCTCTAACTGATTGGAGGTTGGTCGCTGTCGGGTAACGTTGGCTTCGCTTCGGGTGGAATCGGTGTACTCAGCAATTTGCCCATGAGGCCAATCAGCAGACCGCCAACCATCCCTACAATCGGCAGTTCTCGGGTCCGGAAGGAAACCAGGCGCTCGCCGGACGAACTGACCAATTCAATTCCAAAGCCAAACAATAATCCGGCGATCAAGCCGATGAGTGTCCCGAGGGGGATCGGCGAACTCCAGTCTTTTCTCAACATCCAGCACAACAAGACCGCGAGTCCACCGAATGAAATAGTGTCACTGTCCGACCAGGGAGCACCTCCCAGCAGCAATGGCGGCGTGTTTGGAGACATGGGAATACCTCGCCCGCGTTTACCTCTTGATCGGCTTCGGCTCCTTGTCCTGGGCGAAGAGCCAGACCGAACACCCTTACAATCGGTTGCCAGTTGCTCTAGCTGTTTGGAGGTCGATTGCTATCGGACGGCATTTGCTGCACTTCGGATGGATTCGACTCAAACAGCAGTTTGAACATCAGCCCCAGGAGGAAGCCGACGACGGTTCCGACAGCCATCAGCTCTTTGGTCTCCTGGATAAGTTGCCATTGGCTGTCCGAATTGGCGATTCCCAAACCGATGCCCACCAAGGATCCTGCAATCAGGCCAATGAGTGCCCCGAAGGGGATTGGCGATTTCCAATCCTGCCACAGCAGCGAGAGCAAGAAGAACACCAGGATGCCGGCTGCCAGGAAGTTGGAATCCGTCCAGGTCGGTCGAATTAGAAACAATTCGCGTGTGCTGAAAAGCATCGGTTTCCCTCGCTCAACTGTTACCGCTTGATCGCCTTCGGCACTTCGTCCTGGGCGAAAGGCCAGTCGGTCGGCGTGTACTTGATCGCGGCCAGGTGCGGCGTGTCCAGTTTCTTGTGATTTTCCGCCCGGCTGTTCATCACGGCATCCAGGATGCCCGTCGTCAGCAAGGTTCGCTCGACCGGATAGACCGCGTGGCCCGTCACGATGGTCGAATCGATGGCGCGGACCAGGTGGGCGAAGTGGCCGAACGGATCGGGCTGCTGCAAGTAGAAATGACAGGCGCGCGGCTTGTCCTCGCCCTTGAGCTGGCCGGCAAAGCAGAACGCCCCGCCGTCGCCCTCGTGAACCCAGCCGTTGAGCATGGCCACTGCCGCTTTCAGCCCATCCTGGTATTCGATGAGAAACACACCGGCATCCTTGGTTTTCTTCGTCAGTTCCCGGTAGTCGCCCTTGGCGTGGGCGGGCACGCGCTCCATCGCCGCCTCCAGCAGCTTCTTCGACCATCGGCCCTCGTCCATCGCCTTCCACATGGCCTCGCCTTGCAGGCACTGCACGGACTTGACGCCGGTTTCGCCGCCCTTACGTCGCTCGATCAGGCACTGCATGGCTTCGAGGGCGTGGAAGCCATAGCCCTCGAACGGGCCGTAGCCGATCTGCACCACTTCGGTCAGCTCGCAGTTTTTCGGCAACTGCAAGGCCGGCCTGCGCCAGGTCACGGGCAGCGACGAACCCGCCAGGAAGGGCACGAACAGCTCGCGGGCCTTGTCGTACATCCATTTGGCGTCGGTCCAGGTCGCCGCCAGGTGCTTGTCGTTGAAGATCGGCACCGATTTCTTCGTCTTCTCGAAGACCTTGGCCGTCTCCTCGAAGAAGCGCCGGCGCGGATAGAGCTTCTGGCCCTTCTCGTTGTCGGGATACTTGCCGTGCTCGCCGATCAGCAGCACACCCGCCACCTTGAGCTGCGCGCCGCCCAGCGTCAGCGCATCGCCGATCTTCTCGTAAATGGTGAAGCCGTGCTTCTTGGCCAGTTCCTTGCTCATGTCGTTGGCGGGAACCTGATCGACGTACATCGAGACGAGCTTGAGGCGCGGCCCAGCCCCGCCGTCGTGGTTGTAGCCTTCGAGAATCTTACCGACGATCACGTCGGCGTGCGAATGCCGGCGGTACTCGGTGACGATGGCGGCTACGGGTTTCTTCTCGTCTTGCATGGCAAACTCCGCATCTGTTTAGCCGCGAGCCGGAGGCGAGCGTTGCGACTCAGCGCTCGCCTCCGGCTCGCGGCTAAACGACCTATGGCTCGCGGCCAACCAGGAACTGCTTAAAACGCTTCGATTCGACGACTTCATCCCCCTTCTCGTTCTTCTTGACGAACAGCGCTGCCGTGCCGTCGATCTTCTCGACCAGCGCCAACCCGCGTTCCGCTCCCAGGATGGAAGGAATCTTGGCCAGCGGATCGGCGGTCAGCCCATTCGGGGCAATCACGGTGACGCTCATGCGGCCGAGCAGTCCCAGGCCGGTCTTGGGATCGACGATGTGCGAATAGCGCTTGCCGTCGATGACCACGAACTGCTCGGAATCGCCGGACGTAGACACGGCAGCGTCCTTGAGCAGCAAAAAGCGACTGGGTTCCTTTTCCCCGCCCTCCAGGGGCTGGATGCCGATCTTCCACCCCGCTGCATCCGGCGGCGGCCCGCTGACGGCGATGTCGCCCCCAGCCGCGACCAGCGCACGGGTGATGCCCTGCTTTTTCAGGACGGCCAGCGCGGCATCGGCGGCATAACCCTTGGCAATGCCGCCCAGGTCGAGCAGCATGCCGGCTTTCAGCAGTTGCACCGTCCGCGCCTTGGGATCCAGCTTCATTTGCTGATAGCCGACCAGGGCTTTCGCCTTCGCTAAATCCTCGGCGTTGGGCAACTGCTGCGTCCGCCGGGCGATGCGCCAGAGCCGCACCAGTGGACTAATGGTCACATCGAATGCGCCGTCGGAGAGTTTGGAGTATTCCTGGGCCTTTTCCAGCACGCGGAAGAGGTCCTCGCTGACGGGCACCGGAGCGCCGCCGGCTTTCTGGCAGAGCTGCATTAATTCGCTGGAGGCGCGGTAATCGCTCATGGTAGCATCGAGGTTCGCGATCCGCTGGAAAGCCGCCTTGGCCCCCGCGTTGGCCGTCGCCTCGTCCGGCGCGTACAACACGATCTTGAAGCGCGTGCCCATGTGCGGTTCGGTGAACGCGAACCGTTTTGGCGAGCCGGGGGCGTTAGCCCCCGGAGGCGCGTTAGCCTCCGCCGTCTGGCCCCAGCCGGCCAGCAGCAGAGCCAGGCCGATGGTGAAAATGTTCCTCATGTTCGGGTTGTTCCCTGCGCCGCGGGGTTAGGATGGAAGCTGCCGCCCGGTTCGAGATTGAAAGTACCATAAATGGCACGCTGCTTACAGTCTTTGGTCCCTCTGGCGCTGCTATCGTCCTGCGTGGCCTGGCTTTTTACCCCGGTCAGTGGCCAGGTGCCGGCTAATTTGCCGTTGGTGGAAAAATTGCAGCACCAGGGCTACTCCGAAAAAGTCGAGGGCATCGACAAGGAAAGCAAGCAAAAGCAGACCGCCAAGTTCGAGATGGTGCCGATTCCCGGAGGCGTCTACCTGATGGGCAGCCCCGATAACGAACCGGGCCGCAACGCCGACGAAGGCCCGCAGCATCTCGTGCAGATTCGTCCCTTCTGGATGGGCAAGCACGAAGTCACCTGGGACGAGTTCGACGTCTTTCGCGGCGAGGTGGGCCTCGGCCACAAGGACGACTTCAACCTGCTGCGCAAGAAAGACCCCGATGCCATCACCGGGCCGACGCAGCCCTACGGCGACGGCGGCGCGCCGGATTTCGGCAATACGCACGCCGGGCATCCGGCCCTGCGCATCACCCATCTGGCCGCCTGGGAGTATTGCCGTTGGCTCTCGAAGAAGACGGGCAGGACCTATCGCTTGCCGACGGAGGCCGAGTGGGAATGGGCCTGCCGGGCGGGCACCAAGTCCGCCTACTTCTTCGGCGACGATCCCAAGCAACTCGGCGACTATGCCTGGTATGTGAAGAACGCGCCGCTCGCCGCGGATGAGGATACGCAATCGCATCCGCCGGCTACGCGCAAGCCCAATCCCTGGGGCCTCTACGATATGTACGGCAACGTGACGGAGTGGTGCCTGGATCGCTACGAAAAAACCAGCTACGAGAAGTTCCCCAGAGACAAGGCCACGCTCGGGCCAGTAGTGCTGCCCGGCGACACCCGCTTTTCCCATGTGGTGCGGGGCGGCTCCTTCGCCGACGAGCCGGCGCGCTGCCGAAGCGCTGCCCGGCGCGGGTCCGACAAGAGCTGGATCAAGGACGATCCGCAGAAGCCGCAGAGCATCTACTGGTTGACGCGCATGGATTTCGTCGGTTTTCGCGTGCTCCGGCCCGTCGAGGAACAGGACAACCTGAAAGGGCTGCGTTCCAAGGTGACGCACGAAAGCGCCGACGAATGAAGTGCGACGGAGTTTTGTAGGTCAGGCTTTCCAGCCTGACTGGCTGCGGAGTGTCAGGCTGGAAAGCCTGACCTACATCGGCGGTTATTTCGCTGCAACTTACGAGACTGAACCCATGCGACGAATGTCTGTGACTCCCCTGGCCTGTTTCCTGCTCGTGGGGCTGGTTGCCGTCTGGCTGATCGCCCGGAGCGGCCCGGCCAGCGGCCAGGTGCCCGTTAACCTGCCCGCAGTGGATAAGCTAGAGCAAAAAGCCTACACCGAGACCATCAAGGGCGACGACAAGGGCGAAGCCAAGGACAAGGAAGCCAAGTTCGAGATGATGCCGATTCCCGGAGGGGTCTTCCTGATGGGCAGCCCCGATAGCGAGCCGGGCCGCCAGCCCGATGAAGGCCCGCAGCATCCGGTCAAGATTCGGCCCTTCTGGATGGCCAAGCACGAAGTCACCTGGGACGAGTTCGACATCTACCGGCTCGAAAAGGGCGTCGAAGACCCGGAAACCAACGACAAGCTGCTCAAGAAGCAGCCCGATGCGCTGACCGGCCCGACGCCGCCTTACGTCGATCCCTACTACGGCCACGGGCGCGACGGCCACCCAGCGCTGTGCATGACGCAGCACTGCGCCCAGGAGTATTGCCGTTGGTTGTCGCAGAAGACGGGCAAGACCTATCGCTTGCCAACCGAGGCCGAATGGGAATGGGCCTGCCGGGCTGGCACCAAGACCGCGTACTTCTTCGGCGACGATCCCAAGCAACTCGGCGATTATGCCTGGTACGTCAAGAACTCCGCGCCAACGGCGGACGATGAACCGCAGACCCACAAGGTCGCCACCCGCAAGCCGAATCCGTGGGGCCTGCACGACATGTACGGCAACGTCATCGAATGGTGCCTGGACCATTACGAAAAGGACTACTACGGCAAGCTGCCCAAGGACAAGCTCTCGCTCGGGCCGGTGCTGCTGCCGACCGACAAGCGCTTCTCGCACGTGACGCGCGGCGGTTCCTGGTCGGACGAGGCGCC